>JAZSIT010000017.1:0-8370 GCA_045533895.1 Eubacteriales bacterium | reverse complement strand
GCTTTATCCATACTGATGATGCACCTTTCCCGTTTTTCCGAAGAAATTATACTGATGGAAAGTTTGTAATTTAAGTTTATTGAGCTTTCCGATGCATACACAACAGGCTCTTCTATAATGCCCCAAAAGAAAAATCCCGATATGGCGGAGCTTGTGCGAGGAAAAACTGGCAGAGTATACGGCGATCTTATTTCTCTCCTCACCACCTTAAAAGGACTGCCGCTTGCGTACAATAAGGATATGCAGGAAGACAAAGAAAGCGTATTTGACGCTTGCGATACCGTTATAATGTGTCTTAAGGTCTTTACCGGAATGATAGAAACGCTGCGTGCCAATACCGCTAACATGAAGCGGGCGGCGCAGAAAGGTTTTATAAACGCAACAGACCTTGCAGATTACCTTGTAAAGAAAGGACTTCCTTTCAGAAGCGCTTATAAAATTTCTGGAATGCTCGTAGCCATGTGTATCGAAAAGAATACTGTGCTTGAGGAACTCCCCATTGAAACTTACAAAGAATACTGCGAACTGTTTGAAACGGATGTATATACAGAGATCGACCTTATGACATGTATTGAAAAACGCATTTCAGAAGGCGGAACCTCTGTTAATTCAGTTGTTGCACAGATTAATTACGTGAAAGAGATGCTTGGAAAATGACAAATGTATTTATAGACGGCAGCGCGGGTACCACCGGATTGCGGATAGCTGAACGACTTTCCGCCCGCACCGATCTTAATCTTATAAAACTGCCCGAAGAAAAACGTAAAGATGCGTCTTCAAGAAAAGAAGCAATATTAAGTGCTGATATTGTATTTCTTTGCCTGCCCGATGCAGCCGCAGTTGAAGCCGTTGGGCTCGCAGGGGATGCAAAGGTTAAAATTATTGATACATCTACTGCACACCGTGTCTCCCCTATGTGGACTTACGGTTTCCCCGAGCTTGAAGGTCAGAGAGAAAAGATATTTAACAGCAACCGTATTGCAAATCCCGGTTGCCATGCCAGTGGTTTTATTGCGTTAATTGCACCTCTTACACAGAATAATGTTATTAATAAAGATGCTTGTCTTTCCTGTTTTTCCCTCACCGGATATTCAGGCGGCGGTAAAAAAATGATAGCCGAATACGAGGCCGAAAACGCTTCTCCCTTGCTTAAAGCACCCAGACAGTACGGACTTACACAGCAACATAAGCATCTTAAAGAGATGGCGTATGTTTGCGAACTTGAAAATGCCCCTGTTTTTTGTCCCATAGTTGCAGACTTTTACAGCGGAATGGAAGTTACCGTTCCTTTGTTTAAAAAAGGCGTTACTGCGGGAATTGATGAGATTCGCGCTTTGTACCGCGATTATTACAAAACCGGACTCATATACTGTGATGACAGCGAAGACGAAAACGGAATGTTATCCGCTAACGCTTTGTCCGGCAGAGATGATATGTGCATAAGCGTTCACGGCAACCAAGACAGAATACTACTTACTGCAAGATTTGATAATCTCGGCAAGGGCGCTTCGGGTGCAGCAATACAAAACATGAACATCCTGCTGGGTGTTGACGAAAAAACCGGACTTTGTGTTTGATATAAGGAGAATTAGAAATGAATCTTATTTCCGGCGGCGTATGTGCCGCAAAAGGATATAAAGCCAACGGAATACACTGCGGTATTCGTAAAAACCGTATGAAAAAGGACTTGGCGCTCATTGTAAGCGATGTTCCCGCTTCCGCCGCCGCAGTATATACCACAAATATCGTTAAGGGCGCGCCTCTGCTTCTGGATATGCGCAATCTTTCCGACGGTAAAGCGCAGGCGATAATCTGCAACAGCGGTAACGCAAACACCTGCAACGCAAACGGACTGCAGATTGCAAAAGAAATGTGCAAGCTTACTTCCGTTGCTCTCGGAATCCCTGCAAATGATGTTGTGGTTGCATCTACCGGAGTTATCGGTCAGCCTATGTGTATTGACCCTATTGCTGGCGGTATGGAAGAACTTAAAAACGGACTTTCTTACAACGGAAGCCAGAACGCCGCACACGCAATAATGACCACAGACACAATTTCCAAAGAAGTTGCGGTTGAATTTACGGTTGATGGCAAGATTTGCCGTATGGGCGGTATTGCCAAGGGTAGCGGTATGATACACCCTAATATGGCAACAATGCTGGTGTTCATTACTACCGATTGCGCTATCTCCCCCGAAATGCTTCAAAAAGCGCTCTCCAACGATATAAAAAATACCTTTAATATGGTCAGTGTCGATGGAGACACTTCCACCAATGATATGGTCGTAGTGCTTGCAAACGGTACGGCGGAAAACGCTGAAATTAACGAAGAAAACGAAGATTACGCCATTTTTATGAAGGCGCTCAATACCCTTACTGTCAATCTCTGCAGAATGATTGCGGGCGACGGCGAAGGTGCCACAAAACTGCTTGAGTGTATTGTTACCGAGGCAAAGGACGAAGAAACCGCGAAAATATGCGCAAAAAGCATTATTTGCTCCAGCCTTGTAAAAACCGCTATGTTCGGTGCGGACGCTAACTGGGGCCGCGAAATGTGCGCTATCGGTTACAGCGGTGCTGATGTGGATATTACCAAGATTTCCATCGCTTTCCGCAGTGAAAAGGGTGAGATAAAGGTTTGCGAAAATGGTGTCGGAGTCCCCTTCTCCGAGGAAAAAGCAAAAGAAATATTACTGGAAAAAGAAATTGAAATACTTATTTCATTGGGTGACGGTGATTGCTCTGCCTCTGCTTGGGGCTGTGATCTTACCTACGAATACGTTAAGATAAACGGCGATTACCGCACTTAAAGGGAGAAGAATTAATTATGGATAATATATTTTCCAACGCGCAACGTGCGGAAGTGCTTACAGCAGCTCTGCCTTATATACGCCGTTATAACGGTAAATGTGTGGTAGTAAAATACGGCGGCAACGCAATGATAAACCAACAGCTTAAAGAGCAGGTTATGGAGGACATAGTTCTTCTGTGGCTTATCGGAGTAAAGGTTGTTCTGGTTCACGGCGGCGGTCCCGAAATTAGCGAAACAATGGCGAAGCTGGGTAAAAAGCCTGAATTTATCGATGGATTGCGCGTTACCGATAAAGAAACTGTCGATATTGTGCAGATGGTACTCGCCGGTAAAGTTAACAAAACCCTTGTCAATATGCTTGAAATGAAGGGCGGCAAGGCAATGGGCATTTCCGGCATTGACGGCAGACTTATAGAGGCGGACTTCAAGGATAAACGTCTGGGTTACGTTGGCAATATAACAAACATAAACATTCAGCCTGTAACCGATTTGCTCGAAAAAGGCTATATTCCCGTAATCTCAACGGTTGCCTGTGATGAAGACGGCAACACCTACAACATAAACGGAGATACTGCCGCCGCACGTATTGCCGGTGCCCTTGAAGCTGAACGTCTGATAATGATGACGGATATCGCAGGAATTCTCCGCGATAAGGACGATCCTGCTACACTTATTCCTCAGGTAACTATAAATGAAGCTAAACAGCTTTACAAAGAAAACGTTATATCCGGCGGTATGATACCCAAGGTTGATTGCTGCATTGACGCCCTCAACCACGGCGTTAACAACGTTGTTATTATGGACGGACGTATCCCCCACTCTATTTTGATGGAGCTTCTTACCGACGAAGGCGCGGGCACGATGGTTACGAAAGGTTAAACTATATGAACAGTTTTATTTCTATTGACAAGGAGTACGTTGCCGGAACATACGGCAGGTTTCCTCTGGAGCTTGTTTCCGGTAAAGGCAGTCTTGTTACCGATATAAACGGAAAAGAGTATATTGATATGGGCTCCGGTATCGGCGTTACAGCCTTTGGATTTTCCGATGATGAGTGGATACAAGCCGTAACAGCACAGATAAGCAAACTTCAACATACCTCCAACCTTTATTACACAGAGCCTTGTGCTTTGCTCGCAAAGACTCTTTGCGAAAAGACGGGAATGAAAAAGGTGTTCTTTTCCAATTCCGGCGCAGAGGCAAACGAATGTGCAATAAAAATAGCACGTAAATATACCGCAGAAAAAAAAGGTGATGATTACTATACTGTTATCACCTTGAAAAACAGCTTCCACGGCAGAACACTCACAACCCTTTCCGCAACGGGGCAGGATGTTTTCCACAAGCTTTTTAATCCCCTTACTCCCGGTTTTACCTACGTAACCGCAAACGATATCAATGAGCTTAATAAAACCGTTAAGGAAACAAAAGCGGCTGGAATAATGCTTGAGATCGTGCAGGGAGAAGGCGGTGTTATTGCACTTGATAAAGAATTTATTCTTACAGCGCAAAAACTCGCAAAAGAAAACGGCATTCCCCTTATAATCGACGAGGTGCAGACAGGAAACGGACGCACCGGCAGTCTGTACGCATATATGCAGTACGGCATTACGCCCGACATTGTTTCTACAGCAAAGGGACTTGGCGGCGGACTTCCCATCGGAGCCACGCTTATGAGCGAAGATGTGCAATACGTGCTCGGTCCCGGTGACCACGGTTCCACATATGGCGGCAACCCCATTTGTTGCGCAGGCGCTTTGAGCGTTATTAACAGACTTGACGATAGTTTCCTGAGCGAAGTTAAGCGTAAGAGCGAATATGTTTTCAGCGCGTTAAAGGGCGCTGAGGGAATCGAAAACGTAAGCGGACTTGGACTTATGGTTGGAATAAAAACTTCCGCAAACGCCAAAGAAATCGTTAACAAGTGTATTGAAAGAGGCGTTATTTGTCTTACCGCAAAGGATAAGGTAAGATTGCTTCCCGCATTGAATATTTCCGATGAATTGCTTGAAAAAGCTATAGAAACAATAAAATCCGTCTGCAAGGAGGCGTTATAAATGACAGAATTCAAAAACAGAAGCTTTCTTAAACTGCTGGATTTTACTCCTGCGGAAATTGATAAGCTTTTAACTCTCTCCGCAGAGCTTAAAGCAAAGAAAAAAGCGGGTATTCCCCATAGACTTTGCGAAGGAAAGAGTATTGCGCTGGTCTTTGAAAAAACAAGCACCAGAACACGCTGTGCTTTTGAAGTAGCGGCGGCTGATTTGGGAATGCATCCCGTTTATCTTGACCCCAAGGGCTCACAGATAGGAAAAAAAGAAAGTATTGCCGATACCGCAAGGGTGCTTGGCAGAATGTTCGACGGTATCGAGTACCGTGGTTTCGGTCAGGAGATAGTTGAGGACCTTGCGAAGTATGCAGGCGTTCCTGTTTGGAACGGTCTTACCAACGAATTCCACCCTACCCAGATACTTGCAGATTTTCTCACTATACAAGAACACTGCGGTGAGCTGAAGGGTAAAAAGCTGGTATATATGGGCGATGCGCGCTATAATATGGGTAATTCGCTTATGGTGGGCTGTGCAAAGATGGGCATGCATTTTGTTGCCTGCGCGCCTGAGAAATACTTCCCTTCATCTGAGCTTATCAACACGTGCAAGGAAATCGCATCCGAAACAGGTGCTACCCTTGAGTTTATTACCGACCCTAAAACCGCAGTTATCAGTGCAGATGTTATATATACCGACGTTTGGGTTTCCATGGGCGAGCCGGACGAAGTATGGAAAGAGCGTATTGAAGAGCTTACCCCTTACCGCGTAACTATGGACTTAATGAACACAGCAGGCCGTAAATGCGTGTTTATGCACTGCTTACCTGCTTTCCACGATCTTAATACCACCACCGGAAAAGAGATATACGAAAAATTCGGTATCGACTGTATGGAGGTTACTGACGAAGTATTCGAAAGCGACCGTTCCATTGTATTTGATGAAGCGGAAAACCGCATGCATACAATTAAAGCCGTGATGGCGGCAACATTATAAACCGCATAAAAGTATAACAGCCGGGACAAAAAATCCCGGCTGTTTGTTTTTTAATCTGATATAAAAAAATCGTTAACAGTGCAATTAAGTAATTTAGCAAGTACCGGCAAAAACATAATATCAGGATAGCATTCGCATCTTTCCCATTTTGAGACTGCTTGAGGTGAAACACCAATAATTTTCGCAAATTCTTCTTGAGTTATATGTTTGTTTTTTCGATACAATTTTATTTTTTCAGAAATTAACACTTGCCGCATAGCATTTTATACCAGCCAATACTCTTTATTATCACGAGCGAGGATACCAAAGGTAATCATCTCACGCCGTATAGTGCAGTGATCGTCGTGAAAGCGGTGAATTATATCATTTACTTCTGTTTCACTGTATTTGTGCGCTTTTTCAAATTTATTTGCGATTTCACGCAACACTATCTCACGTTTTTTTCTTTGAGTAGGCAGTTGTATCAACTTTCCGTATTTGAAAAAACGTGATAAAACCTCTTTTTCATACTTGTTATCAGCTTCTGCAGATATGTTTTCCTTCTTTATAAAATCATAGAGAGGTTTCTCAAAAATATCGCGATTGACAGAATAAATTATATAAAACTGGGTACGTGAACATTTCACTACACCTGCCGTTTCCATTTTTTTAAGATGATAACAAACAGTAGCCGGAGTGAGCGAAAGTTGACAAGCGATTTTTTCCACATAAGAATCTTCATTTAAAAGAATATTTAGAATCTCTAGCCGTGTTTCGTCTGCAAGTATCTTGAGAAGTTCTGACTTTCGTTTCATTACGCCTGCTCCTCAAACATACAAGGATAAAAGTTATGTTCTTTGCGCCAGCACTCCCACGCATTAAACATACTCAATATTGCACCAATTTTAATTTTGAGTTCAAAAATTTTGTCTATGGCTCCCGCCTCTTCCGCTTGCATGAGTTCTGCGTAATGTGACGGTAAACATTGGTCACGTATAAATATTTCCGCTTGCAACGCAGCGGTAAATTTCATTTTTTCATCTTCATCAAGTTGTAAATATATATTATTGAGTTTGGGATACTTGTATAACTCTCGTTCAAGATACTTTTGCCGTATTTGCAAAGCATTCAGTCGATTGTTTTCGCTTTGAAACAGGAAACCGGCATTACCGCAAAACGTATACATTCCATATTCAACTAAAACAGCTTTTCTTTCGGTAACATTTTCTTTTGGTATCGATACTAATCGTGAATCGCGTTCATCACATTTGTTTTTCGTGATATTAATTATAGCCGCATCTATCTCTAAATGTGTCATAATATTCCTCCACAGTACTTATTTTGCCTTGATCATGATAATATTATATACATATTTCAACTGCGCGTCAATAGTAATTAGATATATTTCTAATCATTCTACCGATGGTAGAAAAACGCCCGTACGCAAATACGGGCAATGATTTTAATATTCAATTTGGTTTTTGGTATATTCTTTAATACCTTTTTCGCTTGAAACGGCTTCGCCGCTGTAGGTTTGATATATGTAGTCTGCAGTGCCGGAAAGATATCCGCAATTGGTAAAAGTACTGCTCTGCTGTGTTCCTGCAAAAGCGCCTGCAAAGAACGTACTATTAACGCTGCCTGCGTTATAGCAGTTTTTGATAGTACCGCGCATTGAATTTCCTACGACACCGCCGCAGATAGTATCACCGTCAATAGTACCTACGTTATAGCAGTTGGTTGCTGTACCAAAGGCAAGCTGACCGATAACCCCGCCGACCCAATCGCCCACTGCGTTAATGTGCGCGCCGTTATAGCAATCGGAAACATCATAACCGCCCGCGTAATCAACAACGCCACCGCCGCCGTTAACTATACTATTTACAATATAACAATTAGAAATGACAGTGGCAGCATTGGATTTATAGTCCTTTGACGCGGTACCGATAACACCGCCGCAAAAGTTGATATATGAATTTGTGACTCCGAGGTTTAATACACTGCCGCAGACAGTATTAAAAAGTGCATCTCCGTATACACCAGATACAACGTAACCGCCGCCATCAAAGGTGCCGTAAAAAGGATTTTTTGTTGAGCCGATGCCAACCCAGAAATTGAATTTTCCGGAAAGATTTTGCTTATTAAGATCACCGCTGTTAAGTTTAATGCTTGCAGCAAGTTTGATATATTTTCCTTCATACTTGTTACCGCTGTTGACGGAATCACGGAAAAACGCAAGCTGTGCGGCAGTTTTTATAATATACGGATCATTTTTAGTGCCTTTTCCGGATTCAAAATTGTTGTCGGAACTTCCATTCCAGACAGATGTTGTAACTTCGGGAACCTGAATGGTAGGAAACTCAACATCAGGCTTGGTGACAGGAGTTGAAGGCTTGCTTGTTTCGTCGGGAACAGAGGTTTCCGGCTCACTCACTTCCGGCTCACTCACCTCTGGCTCGCTCACTTCAGGAACGCTTACTTCGGGTTCACTTACTTCGGGTTCACTTACTTCAGGTGCGCTAACTTCAGGCTCGCT
>JAZSIT010000053.1:0-5236 GCA_045533895.1 Eubacteriales bacterium | reverse complement strand
GCTTTAACTGCGTCCAAGGTGCTGGATATTGTTCTTACGGGCAGAGACTGCGGTGAGGAAGAAAGAGCTCCCATGTGCGGTATTCCTTTCCACGCGGCGGACAGCTACATACACCGCCTTATAAAAGCGGGCTACAGAGTTGCCGTTGCCGAGCAGATGGAGGACCCAAAAAACGTTAAGGGAATTGTGCGCCGTGAGGTTATTCGGGTAATAAGTCCCGGTACGGTTACCGACGGGGACTACCTGCCCAAAGAGAAAAACAACTACATTTTATCTGTATATTCTACCGAAGAAGGATGCGGCGCTGCCTATGCCGACGTATCTACCGGCACCTTTTCTGCCTGCCAGTTTACGGGCAGAGACGCCAAGGCACTGCTCCTTTCCGAAACAGCAGCCTACTCTCCTACCGAAGCACTGGTTTATGGCGGAAGCGACATTAAGCAAGCCCTTTCCGAGCGCCACGGAACACGAATTACCGCAATAAACGCTTCTCTTTACAAATACAACACAGCTTTTGACGAGGTTTATGCCGTTACGGGAAATGACAAGGGAAAAGCATATCCTCTTGCCTGCACTGCGGCAGGCGCACTGCTTGCGCACCTGCGGGAAGCACAGAAAATTGACTTAAAGTTTGTTAAAGACATTAATTTTTACGACCCGAAAACCTTTTTGCAGTTGGATGCATCCACCCGCAGAAACCTTGAACTGACAGAATCCGCCTACACCCGCGAAAAGAGGGGCTCGCTCCTGTGGGTGCTGGACGAAACCAAGACGGCTATGGGCGCACGTGCTCTCCGCCGCCGTATTGAAACACCACTTATCGACCCCAACATTATTAACGCCCGTCTTGACGGTGTTGCCGAGCTGAAAAAAGACCGCCGCGCCAGAGACCAACTGCGCGAGGAGCTGAGAAAAATTGCCGACCTTGAACGGCTTTCCTCCCGCGTGGCTTACGGAAGCGCAAACCCCAGAGATTTGAAGGCGCTGGAAGCGTCTATGCGCCGTTTTCCCGAAATAAAGCAGATATTATCTGCGTTTTCTTCGCCCGAGCTTGAGCGTATATACAACGACATTAACCCCCTTACCGACGTGTGCGAGAGTATTGGCAAGTTTATTGACGACGATCCTCCCGTGGTATACAAGGAGGGTGGCGTTATACGCACCGGCGCACACAAGGACGTGGACGAGCTGCGGGATATCCTTAACGACGGCAAAAACTGGATTGCCCGTATGGAAAAGGGTCAGCGCGAAGATACGGGAATTAAAAACCTTAAAATAGGATATAACCGAGTATTCGGATACTATATAGAAGTACCAAAGGCTTTTGCGGAAAACGTGCCCGAAAGCTATATCCGCCGCCAGACCTTGGCAGATAAGGAGCGGTACGTTACCCAAGAGTTAAAGGATATGGAAAGCCGCGTAATTAACGCGCGCGGCAGGCTTTATGCTTTGGAAGCCGAGCTGTTTACGGGACTGCGCGACTATGTTAACGCATCCCTTACCATACTGCGAAAAACGGCAGAGGCGTTGGCGGAAGCAGACCTTTACTCCACCCTTGCAACTGTGGCGGAGGAAAACGGTTACACCCGTCCCGAGGTGGATATATCCGATATAATCGATATAAAAGCAGGCAGACACCCCGTGGTGGAAAAGCTGTGCGGAGATAATTATTTCGTGCCCAACGATTGCCTGCTTAACACCTCAAACAGCAGATTACATATCATTACCGGACCCAATATGGCAGGTAAATCAACATATATGAGGCAGGTTGCGGATATTGTGCTTATGGCGCAGATCGGCTCTTTTGTCCCTGCGGAGAGCGCCCGTATCGGCGTGGTGGACAAGATATTCACCCGCGTAGGCGCGTCCGATGACCTTTCCGGCGGTACAAGTACCTTTATGCTGGAGATGAAAGAGGTTGCAAACATACTGGCAAACGCCACGGGTCAAAGCCTTATTGTTTACGATGAGATCGGCAGAGGTACCTCCACCTATGACGGTATGTCTATTGCCCGCGCGGTGGTGGAGCATACTGCGGAAAAAATTAAAGCCCGCACCCTTTTTGCCACACACTACCACGAACTTACCGAGCTTGAACAGCAAAGCGATGGCGTGGTAAACTTCAATATCGCCGCAAAGAAGCGGGGAAACGATATTATCTTCCTGCGCCGTATAGTTCGCGGCCACGCTTCGGACAGTTACGGTATAGAAGTAGCCTCCCTTGCAGGAGTGCCAAACTCTGTAGTAAACCGCGCAAAGGCGATACTTAAAAACATACTTGAAAACACCGCTCTTCCCGCAAAAAAGGCAGAAGAAACCGAAGAAAGCGATGAAATCACGCTTTTTGATATGTCTTGGGAGAATATGAAAGAAAAGCTCCGCAACACGGACATAAATACCATTACCCCCATTGAAGCGATGGGAATACTTTACGAAATTAAGAAACTGGTGGAATAAATGGGAATTATCAACACACTTGACACCCAAACTTCCAATATGATAGCCGCCGGCGAGGTGGTGGACAGACCTGCCTCCGCCCTCAAAGAGCTTATTGAAAACTCTGTGGACGCAGGTGCTACCAAAATAACCGCCGAGATACGGGGCGGCGGTATCGCCATGCTTAAAGTGAGCGATAACGGCAAGGGTATTGACAGAGAGGATATGCCCAAAACCATTCTCCGCCACGCCACCAGCAAGATAAAAACTGCCGATGATCTGGACGGAGTTTTAACTCTCGGGTTCCGAGGCGAGGCCCTTGCCGCCCTTTCCTCGGTGGCAAAGACCGAGATAATTTCAAAGCATATTGATGCCGACACGGGATATCGCCTTTTGTGCGACGAAAATGGCGTGGAGCTGGACGAATACCCGTCCCCCGACGGAACGGTGATAACCGCCACCGAGCTCTTTTACAACCAGCCTGCCAGAAAGAAGTTTCTTAAAAAGGATTCGTCCGAAACGGCGGCGTGTGTGCCCGTGGTTGAAAAACTGGCGTTGGCACACCCCGAGATTTCTTTTACACTTATTACAGACGGTGAAAAGCGGTTTGTTACCTCCGGCGACGGGGTTTTGCTTAACGCCATACACGCAGTTTACGGCAAGGACGTAGCAAACACACTTATTCCCGCAGAGTATGATTCGGGTAAAATTAAGGTTTCCGGCTACGTTTCCTCACCCGAATACCCCCGCGCATCCCGCAGAGGGCAGGTTTTTCTGCTTAACGGCAGATGTATACAGAACAAGACCGCCCAAGCGGCGTTGGAAAGAGGGTTTGAAAGCTATATCCCACGGGGAAAATACCCTGCCTGCGTGCTGAATATTGAGGTCGACCCCCTTTTTGTGGACGTTAACGTACACCCCGCAAAGCTGGAAGTAAAGTTTGCCGACGAAAGACAGATTTTTGAAGCGGTCTACTGCGCGGTGAGAAACGCCTTTGAATTAAAGGTGGACACGGATATTTTTACTTCAAACGAAAAAGAAGTTACCCCCACCTACAGCGCGCGCACGGTTATAGATACGCCCCTTACCCATAGTGAGATTATAAAAAACAGCGCGGAAACATTTGTGTTCCGCTATGAAAAAGCCGAGGAAACGGGCGTTTTCGCCCCCTTTGTTCCGGTGACGGAAAGAGAGGACACACCCTCTGTGGCATACGTGGCAACGCCCAAGCAGGAGATTATTGCCGAAAGCGCGTCCCCCGATTTTGTGTATGCAGGCGAGTTGTGGAACACATACATTGTGCTTACAACAGACACCGAAATGCTGCTTATTGACAAGCACGCCGCACACGAAAGACTGATATACGAGCAGATACGCAACACCCGCCGTTATTCCGCCCAGGAGCTGATTACGGGAATTCCCGTGACACTTAGCGCAGACGAATTAAACGCGGCGCTGGAAAACAAGGATCTGTTTGTGTCCTACGGCTATGATTTTGACGAATTCGGCACAGACGGAGTAATCCTCCGAACAGTGCCCACTCCCCTTTTCGGCACCAAGCAGGAAACCGAACTGTTTTTGGAGCTTTGCACCGCAGTGACAGACGGCACTGCAGTTCCTTTAACCGAGCGGTGCGAAAAAGCGGTATACACCGCCGCCTGCAAAGCCGCTGTTCGGGCAAAGGAAAAAACAAACCCCGAGGAAAACATTGCGTTGGCGCAACAGCTTCTTTCCACCCCCGAAGCGAGATTTTGCCCCCACGGCAGACCCGTAATGCATACTATGAAAAAGACCGATATAAACAAGTTTTTTGACAGATAGGAGAAAAAATGGCTTCTTTTAAGATACTTGCCACCGAAGGAAAGGCGCGTCGCGGCGTGTTTTCCACGGTACACGGCGATATTCAGACGCCCGTGTTTATGAACGTGGGCACGTCTGCCGCCATAAAGGGAGGTATTTCCACCTTTGATCTGCGGAATATTAACTGTCAGGTGGAATTATCCAATACCTACCATCTGCACGTCCGTCCCGGCGAAGACGTTATATATCAGCTTGGCGGTATACACAAGTTTTTTAATTGGGATAAGCCCGTTCTTACCGACAGCGGCGGATTTCAGGTGTTCTCTCTGGCAAATCTGCGCAGTATAAAGGAAGAGGGCGTGGCGTTCCAATCCCATATGGACGGCGCAAGGATATTTATGTCACCCGAAGTGTCTATGCGGATACAGTCAAAGCTGGCATCCACCATTGCAATGGCGTTTGATGAATGTCCCTCCTCTGTGGCAGACAAAAGATATATTAAAAACTCCTGCGACCGTACCGTAAGATGGCTTTACCGCTGCAAGGACGAGATGGACAGGCTTAATTCTTTAGAATCCACCATCAACCCCCACCAGCTTCTTTTCGGTATAAACCAAGGCGGTGTGTATTCCGACCTGCGCGTTGAACACATGAAGCAGATAAGAGAGCTTGACCTGCCGGGATACGCTATCGGCGGTCTGGCGGTTGGCGAGGATGCAGACACCATGTACCGCGTTATCGAGGCGGTTGAGCCCCACATGCCCACAGAAAAGCCCAGATATCTTATGGGCGTGGGCACTCCCGTTAATATTCTTGAGGCGGTGGAAAGAGGGGTTGACTTTTTCGATTGCGTAATGCCATCCCGTAACGCACGCCACGGAAATCTGTTTACTTGGGCAGGTATGATGAACCTTAATAACAACAAATATCTGCTTGACGAAAGACCTATCGACGAACACTGTAATTGCGACGTGTGCAAACGGTATTCCCGCGCATATAT
>JAZSIT010000108.1:0-5058 GCA_045533895.1 Eubacteriales bacterium | reverse complement strand
ATAAGGGAATTGAAATCGCCTATTTTATTAACCGAAACCAGATTTTTACCCAAAGTGGATACGGTGGTTACGGTATCCTTATCGTCTTCCGAAAACACGCAGGTAAGTCCCTTTTTGGTACGGTGCATATAGCCGTTTACCTTGGCGGTACGAACCTCCACCCGAGGGGTATCTATATGCATAGGGTCGTGACTGCTGCGCTCTGTTTTTATGTTTACAATTACGGGAATTTTCATTTTTTGATTAATAACTGTTGATATCTATTGCCGTGACTTCCGAAAGGGGAGCATGCAAGAAACGACGCGCGTTTTCCGCAAAGCCCTCCACTCCGTCGGACACGAAATATCTGCCCTTTCCGCCGCCGGTTTGTTCACCGCAGCTTGATATAAGCATTTCTTTTAACTGATTTACCGCCTCTGCGCCGCTGGATACCAGCACGCTGTTGGGTAAAAGATATGAAATTACCTCTGCAAGCAAGGGGTAATGGGTACAGCCGAGAATGACAGCATCGGGCGCAAAATCAAAAGCGGGAGCAAGGTATTCCTTTGCAATCTCCAAAGCCGGAATATGCTTTACGGTGGTGTAACCGTTTTCCGCAAGGGGAACGAACATGGGACAAGGTATGCTTAAAACCTCGTCACAGCCCTTTTCCTTAACCGCTTTTGCAAAAGCACCGCTTTTTATTGTAGCGGGAGTGCCCAGAACAAGCACTCTGCCCCTGCCTTTTTTTGCGATACACGCCGCTTTTTTTGCCGCACCCTCAACCACGCCCACAACGGGAACGGGAAAGGTGGCACGTATAATATCCAAAGCGTTGGTGCTTACGGTACCGCAGGCAACGAGTATGGAGGTAACACCCTGAGACATAAGAAAACGGCAGTCCTGCAAAGCGTAATTACGTATTGTATCCACACTTCGGGTTCCGTAAGGGATACGGGCGGTATCTCCGAAATAAATAAAATCAGCATTGGGCATTGCCTTACGCAGTTCCTCCACTGCGGTGAGTCCGCCCAGACCTGAATCGAATATTCCTATCATAGCTTTTCCTCGCAGGCAAGATCAATAAGCTTTTCTATAAGGGAAGCATAGGTATAGCCGCATTTGCCAATAAGACCGGGATACATGCTTATGGGAGTGAAGCCGGGAATGGTATTTATCTCGTTAAAGTATAATATGTCATTTTCATCAAGGAAAAAGTCTACTCTGGAAAGTCCGGCGCAGTCAAGCACGCGGTATATCTTCTCCGCACATGCACGGATAGTATCCGAAAGAGTATCGGAAATACGTGCAGGAACGTAATAGCTGGCGGTGTCCGAAACGTACTTCGTCTCATAATCATAAAAATCCGCACCGGGAGCTATCTCGCCGCAGACGGAAGCAACGGCGTTTTTGTTGCCAAGCATTGCCACCTCTATCTCACGGGCGTTTTTAACACCGGTCTCAACCAGCACCTTATAATCGTTATCAAAAGCGACCGCAAAGCCCTTTTCCAGCTCTGCTCTGTTGTTTGCCTTGGTAATACCAACAGATGAGCCTGCATTTGCGGGCTTTACAAACATGGGGTAAGAAAGATTTTCTTCACATTCCTTAACAGCATCACTCAAAACAAAGTCGTTTTTTCGAAAATATACGTAAGGCACCACGGGTATACCCACCTTCTCACAAAGGATCTTGGTGGTAACCTTATCCATACAAACTGCAGAGGAATATGTGTTACAGCCCACGTAAGGAATACCCGCAAGGGTGAGAAGACCTTGCATGGTGCCGTCCTCACCGTTTTTGCCGTGAAGCACGGGGAATACTGCGTCAACGTGTATGACCGTGCCGTCCTCAAGCAAAATGCCGTGGTGGGTCTTGGACGGAGAGATGACGGCGGGAGTAAGAAACTCTGTTTTCTCAAGCCAGGTGTGGTTACGCATACTGTCGGTATCGCCGGAATAGAGATACCACTTTCCGTCGGGAGTGATACCCATAAGGCGTACGTCGTACTGCTGTTTATTTATATTATCTGCGACGCAGGCGGCGGACACGCAGGACACCGCGTATTCGCTGGAAACGCCGCCAAAGATGAGACAAACCGTTTTGTTCATTTTAATTCTCCTGTAAAAGCTTTCCCATTACTTCCCCGATATTCTCGCGTATGACAACGTCTGCCATACTGTCTGCCGGAGTGGGAGTTTTATTTATTAAAACAAGATATTTACCGCAAAAATAGTTGATAAGCCCTGCGGCAGGATATACCGCCAGTGAAGTTCCGCCTACGATAAGTGTATCGCAACGGGTGATATCCCGTATGGCGGAATTGATAACCATACTGTCAAGGGGTTCCTCGTACAGCACCACGTCGGGCTTAATAATACCGCCGCAATCGCACATGGGAACAGAGTCCGAGGACAGTATATGCTCCACACCGTAGAATTTGCCACAGTTGGTGCAGTAGTTGCGGTGGACCGAGCCGTGTAATTCGAGCACTTTTTTACTGCCTGCCATTTGGTGAAGACCGTCTATATTCTGGGTGATTACCGAAGTGAGTTTGCCCTGTCCTTCAAGATACGCTAACGCCTTGTGGGCGTTGTTTGGCAACGCGGAAGGGTATATCATTTTAGCACGATAAAACTCATAAAACCTATCGGGAAAAGCGGTAAAATAGCTGTGGCTTATCATTTGCTCGGGCACAAGACCGTACAGACCGTTCTCGCCGCGGAAATCGGGTATACCGCTTTCAGTTGATACACCTGCGCCCCCGAAGAAAACTATACGGGAAGAATCCTCCACAATTTCCAGAAATCTGTTTATCACGCTTTTCACCGCCTTCAAATAAAGAGTTTTTAGCAGTATATTGTAACACAAAACAACGGGTGTTGTAAAGTGCAAAAACAAAAATTATCGTTTTTTTAAGGCGATACTTGACATTTTTGTGCATTTGCTTCATAATTGGTATGTGAGGTGATGCAGGCAATGAGAGATTACGCCCTTGAACTTGAAAAACGCGCCGCGTGGGTAAAGGAAATACTTTTATCATCGGGCGCCAAGGGAATAGTATACGGCAACAGCGGCGGAAAGGATTGCACGCTGGTTTCCGCTATATGCAAGCACGCTACGGACAACGTACTCGGCGTAATTATGCCATGCCACAGCACCCAAAACTACGGCACGGATATGATAGACGCATACGCCGCCGCAGAAAAGTTTGGCATAAAAAATATTGTTGTGGATCTTTCGGATACAAAGACCGCTCTTGTTTCTGCGCTGGACGGACAAGCTCTTTCATCCCCCGCCCTTTCCAACATACAGCCCCGTTTGCGTATGACCACGCTGTATGCCTTGGGGCAGTCGCTGGGATATCTTGTTGCAGGCACGGGAAACAGATGTGAATATCACCTTGGATATTTTACAAAATGGGGAGACGGCGCATACGACCTTAACCCCATTTCAGATCTGACGGTTACCGAGGTGTATGAGTTTTTGCGGTATCTTGATGCGCCGGAGAATATTATAAAAAAACCGCCCTCTGCGGGACTTTACGAGGGTCAGACAGACGAAGACGATATGGGTATTACCTACGCGGCGGTGGATGAATATCTGCTTACGGGAAAAACGGACCCAAAAAGCACCGAGATAATTGAAAAATTCCATTTGCGGACACAGCACAAACGTATGGAGGCGTACCGTTATGAAGATTAAAAGCGTATTTGTTTTGATTTTTGTTATAGCGGTATTGCTTTGCGGTTGCGGCGATGAGGAGTTCACACTTGGGGATACCGTGTGGAAATACGGTAATGACGTAACAATATATTTTTATTCGGGCGGCACCGGTATGATAAACGTGGCGGGAATAGAAATTGAATTTGATTACGAATATTCCGATAGTCTGCTTACTGTCACCTGCACGGAAACAGATTTTGCCGAAGACTACGGGTTGGATTCCCTGCCCTTTTTCGGCACAAACGCGGTAGCGGAAAAGGAAGGAAGCCTTTTTGTGGGCAGCTGGGAACTTATAAAAACAGAATAGCTGTGATATGCCGACTTTTGCCTGAAAAAGTCGGTGTTTTTTATGTTTACAAAAAATTCATCAAATTACCTCTTGACAAAAGCGGTCTATTGTGTTAGACTTTATGTGTCGAATGAAGTAGACGAGGAGGGACGCAAGTGGAAAATTTATTCTTGGATGTACTTAATTTGAGCATTACCGCAGGCTGGCTTATTGCCGCAGTATTGTTGGTAAGGCTTGTAATACGCAAACGTGCGCCAAAGTGGATATGCTGTCTGCTGTGGGGCATGGTCGGCTTGCGTCTGGTACTGCCCTTTTCGCTGGAGAGCGCTTTGAGCCTTGTTCCCAGCAGAGAAACGGTTATTCCCGAATCGGTATACGGAGAGGTTGCACTTCCCGTAACACCGCCCGAAAACCATGAACCCGTAGTTCCTCCTACCGTTCCCGACGATAATGTTCCCGACGATAATGTTCCCGATATGCCGGTTATAAACACATATCCGGAGGAATATATCCACAGCGGTATCGGAATTATCGATAACAAAGTAAACCCCATTATCCAATCCACGGCAACGGTAACCGAAAACGGTAAAGAGACCAACATATTGCAAACCGTTACCAAGATTGGAAGTATAGTGTGGGTGTGCGGTATGGCGGCGCTTGCTGCATACGCAGTGATAAACTATCTGCTTCTTAAAAAGCGAATATCCTTTTCGGTTCCGGAGGGAAAGGATATACGCAAAAGCGAAGCGGTGGGTTCACCCTTTATACTGGGATTTTTCCGCCCCAGAATATATCTGCCCTTTGGACTTTCGGCAGAGACCGAAGCCCACGTCATCGCTCACGAAAGAGCGCACTTAAAACGCAAGGACCATTGGATAAAGCCCATTGGTTACGCCGTTCTCACACTTCACTGGTTTAACCCGTTGGTGTGGGCGGCATATATACTTCTCTGCAGGGATATTGAATACGCCTGCGATGAGAAGGTGGTAAAAAATATGAGTGCCGAAGCAAGAAAGGCGTATGCCGAAGCACTCCTTGAATGCGGAGTAAGCAGAAGCATGATA
>JAZSIT010000150.1:0-5983 GCA_045533895.1 Eubacteriales bacterium | reverse complement strand
AAAAGTATATCACACCAATTCTGATTTTTGAAGATATTATTCTGTCACCACAACTTAACCGTAAGTTAATTTTAAGGTAATTTGACTTTATTTGGCTTATATGTTATAATTCGTTGAGATTTTTCGGAGGAAGACAAATGAAAAGAATTTACACTGTTCAGCATACTCAATCCGAGCAGCACGTTAATAAAATGATTGGCTCTATGGGAACGTGGAATTTAACAGAGTTGGGCGAGAGCCAGGCGCACCTTATCGGAAAATTGCTTGCAGATGAACTGCATGACGAGGAGAAAATAATTTACTCTTCCGATATTCCAAGGGCAAAACAAACTGCAGAAATTATTTCAAAATATCTTAACGCGCAAATTATATATGACACGCGCCTCCGCGAGTTTGATTTAGGTGAAGCTAACGGCAAGACAAAAGCTTGGGCGAAAGAAAACGTACTTTGCCCTACTTGGGAAAAAACCAATGACTGGGCAAAGAATATTGACGACCGTGTGTTTACTAATGCCGAAACAAAACGCGAAGTTTGGGAAAGAGTGAGCAGTTTTTGTGATACGGTAATTTCAAGTTGCGAAAAGAATATTATTATCGTTTCTCACGACGGTACACTGAGTATTTTGTTTGCAATATGGCTGGGCATAACGGCAGAAAAACTCGTTAATATAAATATTAGCGGTAAATCAGGTGGTGTTTCTCTGCTTTGCGAATATGCAGACGGTTCAAAAGCAATAGCTAAGCTCAATGATATGTCCTATATAAAATAATAAACCAAAAACTCGGACATTAAAATGTCCGAGTTGTTTTTTAACCGATATATTCAAGTATTTCTGCCGCGTTTGTATCGGGTTTTACTTTGGGCATTATCTTTTCGATAACGCCGTTTTCGTCAATAATAAACGTTGTGCGTACAACGCCCATACCGGTTTTACCACACATTTTCTTTTCCTGCCACACACCGTACGCCTCTATTGCGGAAAGAGATGGGTCAGAAAGCAAAATAAAGGGTAAATTATACTTTTCGGCAAACTTTTTATGGGATGCCACACTGTCTTTACTGATACCTATAACAACAATATCTTTATTTTTGAATCCCTCGTAAGATTGTGCGAAAGCGCAGGCTTGTCTTGTACAACCGGGAGTGTTATCCTTTGGATAAAAATATAAAACAACTTTTTTACCGAGAAAATCGGAGAGTGATACCGTATTTCCTTCTTTATCAAGCAATGAAAATGCGGGAGCAGTTGTTCCTGTGTTTAACATAGTATTAAACCTCCTTTGTTTTGTCAATTATATCGCGTTTAACAATAAATTTCAATAACAATTATTGACTATCTAAATTATGTTTGATAAAATAAATTAAGTTTTATTATGGAGGAATGTGTATGCTTATATCGACCGAAATCGGCTCCATAGCCAATATTGTGGGTGAGGAAAAAGCCGTTGAATTTGTAGGAAAGGCAGGCTTTGATGCTTGGGACTTTTCTATGTTCAAAATGGCGATTTACGATTGGGGCAATAAATGCGTAAAGGATATTCCACATCCTTTAAGGAGCAACGAATATCTTGCCTTTGCAAGAAAGCTTCGCCGTATTGGTGAGGACAACGGTATCCACTGTAATCAATCACACGCACCTTTTCCTACATACTGCCCCGAGATAAGGGATATGTATAAACGTGCAATTGAATGTACAGCAGAAGCCGGAGGCAGCATTTGTATAATCCATCCCGATAATTATAAGTCTCCCGAGGAAAATGCCGAGATATACAACGAGCTCTTACCTTTCGCAAAGGAGCACGGTGTTAAGATAGCTACCGAGAATATGTGGAACTGGAACGATGAAAATGGCTGTGCATCTCCCGCCGCATGCTCTTCACCTAAAAGCTTTTTAGATCACATAAAAGCAGTAAATGACGATTATTTTGTAGCTTGTCTTGATATCGGCCACGCAGAAATGTTCGGAGTCAACACATCTGCTTGTGAAATGATCGAAACACTTGGCAAGCATCTTCAGGCACTTCATATTCATGATAATGACCTAAAGCACGATTCTCACAATATTCCCTTTTCTATGAAGATAGATTTTGAAAAGATTGCCCTTTCCCTTAAAAAGATCGGATACAAGGGTTATTTGACCCTTGAAGCAGATAATTATCTTTCTCTTAACGATTTTACAAGCGAGCAGGACGTTTTCAAAGGCGTGTGCAATCTCGCGGAATCCGCAAAACGGCTTAACAAAATGATGCTGTAATTTTTATAAAATTACCGGCACAGGCGAACAAATCTCAACTTTATCGGGTGCAACCTCGCAATCATACGCCAATATTTTCACACCCAAATCTGCCGCTTCGCGCAGTGCCGTACCGAATTCGGCGTGTGTTTGAATATTAGGAGAAAGAGAAAGAGCGCCCTTCATCTGTATTACAAAAACAATATACGCTTCATATCCCTCTTTTGAGCACTGCATAAGCTCGCGTATATGCTTTACGCCGCGTTCCGTAGGTGCATCGGGAAAACGGCAGTGCATATTCTCTTCAAGTGTAACACCTTTTACCTCGATAAATGCTTTTCTGTCGCCATCGGTTACAAAAAGGTCAAACCTTGAATTGCCGTATGTTACTTCCCTTTTAATCTCCGCATTATGCGAAAACAATAAGCTATTCGGAAGCCACTCTTCAACTGCTACATTGGGAAGAAATGAATCCATATTAATTAGCAGATTTTCTTTTTTATATACAGATATAAGATCGTATTTGGTCTTGCGGTGGGGATTATCGCTTGGCACTAAGATAACTTTGTTGCCGTAAACCAGAAGTTCTTTGCATCTGCCTGTATTTTTTATATGTACGGTTTGATAAACGCCGTCTATCTCAACAATACCGATAAAACGGTTGGGCCGAGATATAAATTTGCCGTAAGTGATATTTTTATACTGCATTTAATTAGCACCTTATTGAAACTAAACTATATTACCCAGTAAACAAGATGGGAGACATTATGGATATAAGAAACGCAACGAAGAATGATCTTGAAATAATTTGCGCTGTTTTTGATGCCGCAAGGAAATATATGCGCCTTAACGGAAATATGCACCAGTGGCAGAACGGTTATCCCAATATCGATATCATTCTTGAGGATATAGAAAAAAGTATATGCAAGGTCTGCACCGAAAACAATGAGATTATCGGTGTTTTTACGCTGTTCGACGGTCCTGACCCCTGCTACGGTGAAATATATGACGGTAAATGGCTGAACAATGAGCCCTACGGCGTTATCCACCGAATCGCAGTAATCAGCAACAGAAAAGGCGTTGCCTCACAGTGTATCGCCTACGCAGAAGAAAGATATAATAATCTTCGTATCGACACGCACCAAGACAACATACCCATGCGGCGTTTTTTACAAAAACAAGGATTTGTTCAATGCGGCACGGTTATAATCGAAAGCGGAGAAGAACGAATCGCTTTTCACAAAATAATAAACAAATAATCAATTATTACCGATAATCGTATAATAATCCTCGCCGCATATTATAAAATGCTCAACAAGATTTACGTTGTTTATTGCAAGCACACTTGATACTACCTCGGTTGCACGAATATCTGCAGAAGACGGCTGAAGCGACCCGTTGGGATGGTTGTGGGCAAGTACGATTTTTCGCGTTGAAAAATGCATAGCACACATGTAAATATCATTTATTGAATGGTCAACTCTCACGGTGGTGCCGCGCGCAATCTCCGCAATACCTTTTAATTTCATTTTGTCATCAAGATAAGCGGCAAGAACACATTCGTATTTAAGATTACCGAGAATATCACAAAATATGTTTCCCAGAACATTTATATCTTCGCAGCAAATTTCATCTTGTATGTTAAAAAACTCCAATCTGTTTACCTCACATAAAAACCGTTCTGCTTTCTTGCGGAACGGTTTTACTTAAATTAAAGATATTTATCGGAAAAATATTTAATAATTCTGCCTCTTGTAATTATTCCGACAAACACGCCTCTTGCATCGATAACCGGAAGAAAATTCTGCGCCTGAACTTTATGTAAAAGCTCCTCCGGCGAAGCTGTTATATCTATAGGCGGATTCCATTCCCTGCGCATTATTTCGGATACACAGCGTTTTTCCTGACTTTTAAGGTCAGATTCGTTTCTGTTTACAATATCCCACAGAAAATCACCCTCGTTAACAGTACCGATATACTTGCCCTCCCCATCGATAACGGGAAGCGCGGTGTAACCGTGGAATCGCATCTTTTCAATCGCCTGACGTAGTGTGCAATTGTCTTCAACGTATGCAACATTGCTTTTTGGTGTTAGAAACTGAAAAATATTCATCTTTCATCCTCCTGCATACATTTTAACATCCAATTGCAAATAATTCAAGTTCAAAAATGTATATATTTGTAAATAATATATAAACACTGCACAATTGAACTTTTAAGATTATTGACAACAGCATTATTTATTGTTATCATAATAATAAAGGCGACGTAATTGCAATTCACAACGCTTCCGGCACACTTGTTGCTTCTTATGCGTATGATGCTTGGGGTAAATGTACAATACTTTCGGGCGGCGACAGCGCAAACTCTATTGCCAACATAAACCCCTTCCGCTACAGAAGCTACTATTACGATACCGAAACCGGTCTGTATTACCTCGAAACTCGTTACTACGATCCCGAGATAGGCAGATTCATAAGCGCGGACTCTATTGAGTATCTCGATCCCGAAACAATAGGTGGTCTTAACCTCTTTGCATACTGCAATAACAATCCGGTTATGGGTTATGACCCTACCGGACATTTGGATTGGAACAGAATCGGCAAGGCGGTAATGATTGTTTCCGTCGTTGCGGCGGCAGTTGCTATATCAGTTGCTACGTTCGGTTCCGGCTCCGTTGCAGCCTTAGCGCTTAGTGCTGCGGCAATCGGCGCAGGAGTTGAGCTTTTCGATCAAGCTGTTATTGAAAACAAAGAATTAAACGAGGTTAACTGGGGCAAAGTTGGTGTTGCAGGTCTGGCAGAGGGTGTTGCTACTGCCATATGTCCTGTTTCAATTTTCGGCAATACTTTGATAAGCTCAGGCATATCGTTTTTAGGAAATAATATGGTTGGCGAAAAACAAGGTCTAGGAGAATTTGTCCTTAATGTAGGTATAGGTTGTTTTGGTGGAGTTGCTTCAGATTTGTTAGGCAAGGGTCTATCAAAGCTTCCTAAAAAGGTCTTTGGCATGAAATACACCAACTATTCAACATATCAACAAGCGCTGCGAAAAAATGGGTATATGTTTCCAAGAGCTGAAGTAAAGCAAATGATGCAGAATGACGCTATGTTTCGCGGAATACGCAACGATACTATAGATTATACTTTTTCGTTTATTTACGGCACAATTTATGCGGCATTGAGTTAGTTTTATATTAAAAAAGGAGTATATCCATTGGAAAACTTATATCGCGTAATGTCTTCATATATTTTGCTAGGTATTGGATTTGTTGTACTCTTAGTCATACAAATCTGCATCTATCGGAATACACTCAAAAAAGCCAACTCATCTACCAATGCTCATTCTACGACAAAAGAAAAACGCAGATTAAAGCATATAATTGTCGCTCTTTGCGTTTATTATGCTGTTCTCTCATTTGTCCTTTTCCCTGTTGCAAAAGACATAATAACTCCTCAAACAGATACGGTTGTAGGCAAAGTGCTTGGAACATCGAGTAGCAAAGGAAGTTATAAACACATGCGGATTGAGACCGAAGATGGTGAAATGTACCTAATCGTCACATCTGGAATTATGCGTGACCATGACATTGATTACGGTAGCACTTATGAGTTTGAGTACTTTATTAACTCAAAAACGCTCAAAAACGCCGAACTAGTAGAAGACAACTAAAAACAAGTTTATGCACATCAGTTTATATAAAAACCCTCCTACGGTTTTGCATTATACCATAGGAGGGCTAATTTTTT
>JAZSIT010000075.1:0-2289 GCA_045533895.1 Eubacteriales bacterium | reverse complement strand
CCCTTATATATCCAAAAACGTTACCGAATACTGGCGCCGTTGGCATATGACTCTGGGCGGCTGGTTCAGAGATTATCTGTTCTATCCGGTAATGCGTTCAAAGTTTATCGCACGGCTTACCAAAACCCTTAAAAAGGGCGGCCATAAATCCGCCGCAAAGACTTTGCCCACCATAATTGCACTCAGCGTGGTGTGGTTTTCCACAGGTCTTTGGCACGGCGCAAGCTGGAACTACGTCCTTTGGGGCGTATATTACGGCGCATGGCTTATACTTGAAAAGTTTGTTCTTGATAAAGCGTATAAGCGTTTGCCGGTTATACTTTCCACCGTTATACAGCGAGTGTCCTTTGTATTTATAACACTATTCGGCTTTGCAATTTTCTATAACGAAAAGAATCTTTTCGCAAACCTCGGTTACCTGTTCGGTATCGGAACAAAGGGATTTTCCAGCGTATATGCCGAATCTATGATATACGAAAACGGCATACTTCTTATTGCCGCACTTATATGTTGTACTCCTCTTGCAAAGACGGTTATGGATATTATCCGCAAAAAGCTTAATAGCTTTTTGGGTGAGGATACTGCATATACCGTTGACCGCGTGTTCAAGACCGTGGTTATCATACTGCTGTTTGCACTTTGCACCGTACGTCTTGTAGGCGATTCCTACAACCCGTTTATTTATTTTAAGTTTTAGGAAGGACGGTGTGACAAATGAAGCATAATAAATTTATTGATGAGCTGATGATATTTATCGTCATTGCTCTTATCGGCGCTCTGTCAATTCTCAATCTTTGCCAGACAGACCGTCCCACCGTTTCCGAAACGGAAAACCGCAACCTTGCCACCATGCCGGATTTCACTTGGGAAACCTTCTGGAGCGGCGAGTATTTTGCCGATATTTCGGATTTCGTTTCCGATACCTTCTTCGGCAGAGAGGCAATGGTGTCCTTCTCAAAAAAGCTTGATACACTTAAATCCCTTTCGCTTATATACGAGAGGGAGGGTATAACCGTTATTATCGACCCCAATCCCGACCAGAGCGAGGACGAAAGCGACGATTTCAGCCTGCCGCCCTTGCCTGAAATTTCCTTACCGCCCGAAACGTCCGAGGAAAGCGATGTGAGCGGTGATGAAAGCGATATTCCCGTGATCGTTCCTATTAAACTTTCTTCGGATACAGCGTCCTTTACTTCCGGCGCAACCTATCTTCTTACCGCAACCGTAGGTGAGGGATATGAAGGACTCACATGGTCTGTAAGCGGTGACAGCGGTATTACTGTCACCGATAACGGAGACAGCACAGCCACCGTAAAAGGCGATTCTGCGGGCAAAGCGGTGGTCACAGCCGCCGTTACCAAGGACGGAGAAACCTTTACCGCATCCTGCGAGATTACCGTAAGCGCCATTGTTATCAGCACTCCCGAGGATGTGGCAGAATTCCTGCCCAGCGGTCTTATAATTTATAAGGGCGCGGCATACTCCCAGTCTTATTTCTCGTCCACCTATGCACCCAGATATGCCGCAGTTTACGAGCGTATCGCACAGCTTTTCCCCGAAACGAGAATGAACGTGCTTATAGCACCTCTTGCTACTATTACCATTACCGACCCTGACGTAAGCAAAAAAGTTTCCGATCAGGGCAAGATCCTTGATAAGATGCAGGCGGAAATAGTAGGCGACGTAAACTTCGTAAACTTGAAGAACGTGTACTTGGAGCATGCTGAGGAGTACCTGTTCTTTAAGAGCGACCACCACTGGACACACAGAGGCGCGTATTACGCCTATTCGGAGTTTATCAAGTCTGTGGGTATGGAGCCCACTCCCATTGAAAACTTTGATGTAGAGATTCTTACAGACTCTTATATAGGCTCAATGTACGGTTATACCGGTGATGAGCGCGTAAAGAGCTTTTACGATACTGTCGAAGCGTATATGCCCACCAAGGCTTGTACCATGACCATTCACCGTAACAACGGTAAGTCGGATACCTATAATTTCTGTATTAATACCAACATTAAGGGTTATACGGCGTTTATAGCAGGTGACCATCCCTATATGGTCATCAACGTGCCCGAGAATCCTCAGGATAAATCTATTCTGGTAATCAAGGATTCTTATGGTAACGCATTTGTGCCTTATCTTACCGAGCATTACGGAAACATTATAGTTATAGATCCCCGCCACGTTTCCATGAACATCTATGAAGAGTTCAAGGATTACGGCCTTACCGATATTGTGTTTATGGTAAACACTTCTTCCGGTAACACCAAAGCTTGGTATGAATAT
>JAZSIT010000024.1:0-11796 GCA_045533895.1 Eubacteriales bacterium | reverse complement strand
CGACGAGGTGGACAGATATTATTCGCCCTCCTATTTTAAAGACGGCGCCTGGGTTCCTTTTTACATTTACCAGACGACGGATAAAGACTGGAAATACAAGGGTGAATTGGATGATCTTACCGCTATATGCATTGTAAGAGGCGTTGTGCCCGACGGTGACGAGGTATGGTGGAGCATACTGCCCAAGAGAAGGACGCCAGTTGAAGGAAGTATGTAATAAAGGAGTAAAGAAATGAAAAAAACTATATTTTTATTAATTGCGTTGATGATGATATTATCAATGTTTACCGCGTGTGATGAAGGCGGCGATAATCTGTACGAAGAAAGTAACTACGATAACGTATCTGTATATAAGCCGGAAGAAAACCCCGAAGAAAGCAAAAATGAAGTAGAAAACATTTCTTCTGCTCCTCTTGACGGTGAATTTACCGTAAAAGACAAAGTGTATGATTTCCGCGGAAACAATATTGCCATAGTTACCGTAAAAAACGGCACTAACAAGGATTACAGCGTTACCGTAAAGGGAAAATATCTTGATAAAGACGGCAACGTGTTAAAAGAAGAAACCCAGACTCTTGACCAATACAGCGCCGGATATGAAAACTATTTCTTCTTCGAGCCGAAAATTCCCTTTGACAAGTTTACTTATGAAATTGAAACTACCGAAGCAAATGGTCCCTTTTTGGCAAAGGATCTGTTCTTCAGATACGCCGGCACGAAAGAGATGCCGAGCATTATATGGTCACTTGCAGGGCAGGAGGATTTTACAAAATATCCCACGGTAATGGCAGATATGCGCTTTGAATACACCAATGAAAGTGAAGCTTCTTTTTGGGTAACTATGGTATTCTTTAACGCAGAGGGAGAAATAATGGCGATATGCGACGAGGTAAACAGATATGATTCGCCTTCCTATTTTGATGACGGCTGGTATCCCTTTGACCTTTACCAGACAACAGATAAAAGCTGGAAGTATGACGGACAGTGGGAGGATCTTACCGCTATATGCATTGTAAGAGGAGTTGTGCCCGACAGCGATGAAGTATGGTGGAATATACTGCCCAAGAGAAGGATGCCAATCGAAGGAAGCTCGGAGTAAATTATGAAAAAAACGATAGCTATTTTTATTGCGGTATTAATGCTTACGGCTGTGTTCGCAGGCTGTAAGGACGACGGGAATATTTACGAGGAAAGCGACTATGATAACGTATCCGTATACACGCCCGAGCCTGACACGGACACAAGCGAAACGGAAAACAGTGTTGCCCTTACGGGTGAAATTGTAGTTAAGGACAAAATATATGTTTACGGCGAAAAGAAAGCCGTAATTGTAACCGTAGAAAATAACACAAACAAAAACTATTCGGTTACAATTTGCGGCAGTTTTCTTGACGGGGACGGAAAGGTGATTTCCACCGAGGAGCAGACCTTTAACCAGTACTCTGCCGGATATAGCGGATATTTCCTTTTTACACCCGATATTGAGTTTGAGTCCTTTACCTGCACCATTAATACTGCCGAAACAAACGGACCTTTTCACGCAAAGGACATTGTTTTCAAGTTCCACGGACTTGAAGAAACAATGAACTATAATCTGAATAAAGCGGAGTTTGCTGCAGGCGACCATAACAAATATCCCACGCTGGATGCACGCTTTTCCGCCGCATACAAAGGAAGTGCGGAAGATCTGAAAGCCGGTGTTTTATGGGTTATGATAAACGAAAACGACGAAATAGTGGATATAATCGCCAAGGATCCCAGACCTCACCCCGGCGGTGAAGAGAACCACCAGAATCATAATATTTGCCAGTCTACCGACGGCCCTCTCGTATGGCCTGAAGAATGGAAAGGCGATATTAAAGCCATTCCCGTTGTGGGGATAGTTACCGAAAGCCAAGACGAGTTGATAGATTGGGTTAACGAATACGTCTATTGATTGACAAAATATACGTTTTAACCCATTATTAAACCGAAAGATTGAAGGAGGCATGGAGTAAACTATGAAAAAGACAACAGCGATTTTAATTGCGGTATTAATGCTTGCGGCTGTATTTGCGGGCTGTAAGGACGATGGCAATATTTACGAAGAAAGCGACTACGATAACATATCCGTATACACGCCCGAGGTTAACGAGAGCGAAACCGAAGGGGAAAACAGCGTTTCACTCACGGGTGAAATTGTAGTTAAGGACAAAATATATGTTTACGGCGAAAAGAAGGCTGTTATCGTAACCGTGGAAAACAACACCAATAAAAACTATTCGGTTACAATTTGCGGCAGTTTTCTTGACGGGGACGGAAAGGTGATTTCCACCGAAGAACAGACCTTTGCTGAATATTCCGCAGGATATAACGGATATTTCCTTTTCACACCCGATATTGAGTTTGAGTCCTTTACCTGCACAATAAATACCGCGGAAACTGGCGGACCTTTCCACGCAAAGGACGTTGTGCTCAAGTTCCACGGACTTGAAGAACAAATGGATTATAATCTTGATAGCGAAAAGTTCGATGCAGGCGACCACGAGAAATATCCCACACTGGAAGTGCGATTTTCCGCCGCATACAAAGGAAAAGCCGAAAGCTTAAAGGCTTGTATTCTGTGGGTAATGATAAACGAAAAGGACGAAATAGTCGATATATTCGGCAGATGTCCTATGCTTACGACAAACGGCAGAGAAAACCACCAGAACCTCCCTTTGTTCCAGTCTACGGACGGACCTCTTGTATGGCCCGAGGAATGGCAGGGAGATATAAAGGCTGTTCCCGTTTTGATGCTTATCACCGACAGCCAGAGCGAGGTGGATGCCTGGTGTGCAAAATACGCCTCTTGATTGACAAAATACAGGTTTTAAGATATTATTAAACCGAAAGGGCGGTGTTAAAAATGGCACGTATTCTGATAGTTGAAGACGAAATACTTATAAACCAGCTTATACACGATGGGCTTACCTCTGCAGGACACGGATGTGAATCTGCACTTGACGGGGCGCAGGCGCTTGAATTGCTGGGAAACAAAAAATATGATCTTATAATACTTGACGTTATGCTGCCCAAAATGTCAGGCTTTGAAGTGATAAGGCATATCAATGACACTCCCGTTATATTCGTTACTGCGAAAAACCGTCTTGATGACAGACTGATAGGTCTTGATCTGGGCGCAGATGATTATATAGTAAAGCCCTTTGAAATGCCGGAGCTGCTTGCCCGTGTCCGCGCGGTACTGCGCAGGACAAAAAAGAGCGAAAAGTTCGTTATTAATGATCTCACCGTTGATTTTGAATCCAAGAAGGTATATAAAAACGGAAAAGAAATAAAGCTCACCGCCAAGGAATTCGGCGTGCTGGATATGTTTATAACCAACAAAAACTGTCTGCTTACGAGAGATCAGATATTGGACGCCGTGTGGGAATACAATTTCGACGGGGAATCCAACCACGTTATAGACGTATACGTACAGCAACTGCGGAAAAAGCTGGAATTGAAGGACAAAATTAAAACCGTTTTCGGTGTAGGATACAGGTTTGAGGTATGAAGCGCAAAAGATTCTTTGAAAGATCATATTTTATAACCCTTGTGCTGTTTTTGGCGTTTTTCAATATAGGTATACTTGCGCTCGCCACCTATACTCACGCAAACAGCGTGGAGGCAGCAAAGCAGGTATGTATATCCGAGCAGTTTGCCATTATAGAAGCTTTTGAAAGAGATTATTCCGACGGAGGCGAAACGGACGGATATTTCCTTATGCTTTCTTACGGCACTCATTACGAGGACAAGGGAATTCTTTTGCGTTTTTCAACCGAAAAGAAAACGGCATATTCTAATATACCCGATACTTACCCTATCCCCGAAAAAGGACAAATGATTATCCAAAACACAGACGGAAAAAAGCATATTTTTATAAGCGATACAGTCTGCGGCGGAAAATACGTTTTGACTTACGCAAAGGATATAAGCTATCTGGACGAACAGCTTAAAAGTCTTGCTATAGTATTCGGCGGTGTTTCTGTGCTGGCATCGGTAATACTTGCTTTTTGTCTGTACTTTGTGCAGAGAAAGCTGTATGCACCTCTTAAAAAGCTACAGGACGCAACCAACGCCGTATCCCGCGGGGATTTTACCGTGCAGGCAGACGAAACGGGCAACGATGAATTTGCATCCCTCGCCGGCGATTTTAACAGTATGACAAACAGAATTAACGAGCAGATGAGCAAGCTTAAAAACGTTGCCGAGGAAAAACAGCGTATGCTGGATAATCTGGGACACGAGATGCGCACTCCCCTCACCTCCATATACGGCTATGCGGAATATGCCTTCCGCAATAAGCTGGACGAAGAAAAGCATTTACAAACAATGCTTAACATTATGGACGAATCCAAGCGGTTAAAGCGTGTGGGAGATATACTTTTGGAGGGGGCGTACCTGCGTGAAAACAAGATTGAAAAAAACGTTTTTTCTGCGGCAAAGCTGCTTGAACACATACATCGCATTTTTATTATGCGTGCGGCGGACAAAGGGGTTAAAATCACTTACAGATGCGAAGACATTTACGTTACGGCAGATAAGTCGCTTATAGAGATACTTGTATCCAATCTTACGGAAAACGCACTTCGTGCCTGCAAAGAGGGCGGAGAAATAGAATTGGGCGCAGGTATTGTTGACGGGGCAAAAATCATTTACGTAAAAGATAACGGAATCGGTATGACCGAAGAACAGCTTACCCGCATAACCGAACCTTTTTACCGCACAGATAAAGCCCGAAGCCGTCGTGACGGCGGAACGGGCTTGGGACTTGCTTTGTGCAAAACCATTGCCAATTCCCACGAAGCGGAATTATACTTTAAATCCGCTTTGGGAGAAGGCACTACCGCGTATCTGCGGTTTGCAGACAAAGGAGAAAGTGAAAAATGAACCGAACAACCAATATAATTATTAAAACTGCATCCCTTATACTTGTATTTGTGCTTGCACTTTCCTGTTGTGTGGTAATGCTTTCCTTTGCGGAGGAAGGCAGTACAGAAGCGATTGACAGATTTTCATCTCCCGATATTAAAAACGCGGGAACGCCGGTGTCAAGAGAGAATATTGAAAAGAAGTTTTCAAAATACAACACTGAGGAAGCGACAGACGGAAAGAAAGTTATTACTATATACAATACCGAAACCGTAAAGGATATTTCACGCAGGAAAAGCCTGGGAGCATGGTTTTACCTCACCACAGAGGAGATGCTGTATCTTATTGAAAACACGGTGGAAATGTTCAAAACCTACGATATTATCCGTGTTTATGATAAGGACGGAAATCTACTCTCCTATTACGGACTGTCCTTCTATTCATCTGAAGAATATCTTGCCTGCTTTAATGGATTTGATTACGGTATTAACGATATTTCCTTTAGTATGAAGACGGATATATTCAACGCCGTGTTTGCACGCGCCGAGGTTCTGAACAGCGCGGTATACGAAGCCTACCGCAACGGTACCGGCGGACGTGCAACGGCAATGATAACCGATATGAAGTACGCCCCCAACAGTGATGAAGCGCACGTGCTCAGCTTCGGTCTTAACCCTTGGTCAAAGGACAAAACCGATGAAAACGGTAACCCCGTCCCTTCAAACAAGCATTACGGCGTGTGGATATTTGATAAATCGCTTATATGGTTCAGCGGCGATTCCGCAGAGGTGCGCTTGGACTTCAACCCTCTGGATATGGAAGCGTTGTATCCTGCAAAATTTAATTTTGATACCATAGGTAAAGTTAAATACGACCAATACGGCAAGGTAATAGTGGCGGAGATATACGAATCCCAAAGCAGACAGATGATAGCCCGTGTCCGCCTTGATGATAAAAGCGACCCCGAGATCATCAAAAAAGCTGAGAAACTGCAGGAGCAGGTATTTTCTCAAATGCAAAGCACGGATATGAGATTTGCGCCAAGCAATTATTATATCGTGCTGCATCTCAACGGCTTTGAATCCGATACAACAGTTATACATCACCGATACGCTTATTTTGCAGACGGAGATCTTACAAAATACGACTTATACGAGGACGGTCTGTTTATGGATTACACCACCGTATATTCAGACGGAAGCGTGTTTGCATCCTATATGAACGAAATAATAAAAGACCGCTTGGAAAAATAAATATATAACCAACAAATTCCCGTTTTGAAAAAAGCGGGAATTTTTTATAAAAAAATATATAAAATTTGATGTTTTCTTGAGAATTGCCCTTTATGATACTTTTGTAAAATCAAAAAGGAGAAGTGAATATACTTATGAAAACATTAAAAACTACACTGCACGGATTTATGATAACACTGCTTTGCGTTCTTTTGCTTTGTGGCTGCGATTCCGGTTACAAGCCTATAGAGGGCGTTATTTCGGATTACGACGATGAATCAAAGATACAAGTGGATATTGATGACAAAGAAACGAGCAAAACATCGGATAATTCCGCAGAGCAAACGACGGGTGAATTTTCAATAAAAGCAAAGAAATATGCTTTTGAAGGAAACGACCTTTTAATTCTGGATATACACAACCAAACAAACAAAAACTGCAACATAGATATAACCGTAAATTACAAGGACGAAAGCGGAAACGTAGTTAAAACGGAAAAGCAAAACTTTACAGGATTTGCGGCAGATTATCAAAACTACTTTTTGTTTATGCCGGGTATCGTTTTTGCAGATTACGAATATAAAATAGACGCGGCAAAACACGATGGAGACTGCCCCGCGCAAAACGTGGTTTTTGAGAAGTCCGGTGGGTTGGAAGAAGTCCCTATGCGTGCAAATTACAAAAACTACGACTATACTGTGTATCCTACCATAATAGCAAAAACCAAATACCGCAATAATAATCAATGTTCCATAGTAATCGCCGACATACAGATAATCCTTGATAAAAACGGCGAAATATATAAAGTCTGCGAAAAGACCGAAACCATGATCAGCGCTTCAACCGATATTTATAAATCTACCGCAATATATTTTACCAAAGAAGATAAACTCACGTGGCCGGAAGAATTGGACGGCGATTGTTCAGTAATCATTGCTGTGCAAAGCGTTACCGTGCACTGATAAAAAAGAGAAAACAATGCTTCCCAAAACATATATCAACACATTGAAAAATCTGTTCCGTTCAAAAACCTTTTGGCTTATGGTATGCCTATTGGCTGTGGCTGCAGCACGAGGCGCATATGACGGGTATTACGGCGGAGACAACGATCCGGAAACCGTACTGTATTACAACGATTATATTCAGGTCATTTCGAACAGCTGTATATCCACATTGTTGCAGTACGTTATGCCCATATTTACAATAATTAACGTGGCGTTGGTTATCAACCGCGATTACGGCGATAAGTTTTTTGAAATAGAAAAAAGCGCGGGAGCAAAGCCCTCCTTTTACGTTATGGGAAGAATAGCCGCATTGACCACGGTTAACGGGATAGCGCTTGTAATTGCCCATTTGGTTTGCTTTTACCTTTATATCTACACCCGCAACGGGGTTGACGGTATGACGTGGTGTCAAATACTGTCCGATTCATTTATACGCATTTTGCGCGTGGATCTTTTTGTTGCACTTCCCTGCATCCTATTTTATATGGGAACGGCATATTTGATCGGAAACCTATTCAAAAGCGGCGTCGCCGCAACCGTACTGACATCGTCCTATGCCATGGGGTATTTTTTAATTAACCTGATATTCCGCCACAGAATCGGAGAAACCTATTTTAATTATTTCAGCCCCGTTCCAAAAAAGCTGCGGCAGTATTTCCATTTCTACGATACGGAATGGTTTGAAGAACTATTGGTGAACTTCGATTTATCGGTGGGAAAGGCGGCTTTCTGCATAGCGTTCCTTTGCGGTATTTTCACGCTTGGCGTCGCATTGTCTTATCTGATAACACGCAGACGCAACGCCTGAAACCAACCCTTAACACAGCACTTCCCGTTTTGAAATATAAACGGGGATTTTTTGCGCTTTTTTCGAAAAAATGTGTGATATTTTACTTTTTATTGAGAATTGCCCTTTATGATACCTATATAAAGGAAATAAAAGGAGAAATGTATATGAAAAAGGCGATTTGTTTGCTTGTTGCAGCATCCTTGTGTCTTGTTTTTTTGATTTCCTGCGGGGAAACCGAAACCAAGCACGAGATAAGCGATTACGATTCCGTATCCCGCATAACGGTGGAGGAAAACAGCGTTCCCCCTGACCAAGGCGGTACTGTATCCCAAGCCCCTGTCGAAGGCGAGATCGTGGTGAAGGACAAGAAGTACGTTTTTGAGGGGACCGACCTCGTTATTCTTGAAGTGGATAACAAAACCAACCGCGATTATTCCATAACGATAAACGGCACGTATCTTGACGAAAACGGAAAAACGCTGAAAACCGAAACGCAGACATTTGACCAATATTCCGCCGGATATAAAAACTACTTTTTGTTCCGTCCGGGAATTAATTTTGATAAATTTTCCTACACCGTAGAGTTAAACAAAGCCTCCTCTACCCTTTTTGCCAAGGATATTGAATTTGAATTCCAGGGACTTTCGGAATTCAGAAGCGTTATAAGCGAGCGGATCCCTCTGGGGGATTACAAGCAATATCCGGGCATTATGTCCCAATATGCCTATAAATACAGCGGAAATGAACGAGTACTTATTAACCTTGATTGGATACTCTTTAACGAAAAGGGCGAGATAATATTTATAAACTACCGCGGAGATTGGCTTAACCCGGGACAAGATTTTGACACCTATGATAACCACTGGCTGTACCATCCCGCAACAGATGATTTAGAGTGGCCCGAAGAATGGAAAGGCAATATAACCGCCATAACCGCCGTACACCGTGTAGCAACTACGTTCCCCGATCAAAACGCAATTCCCGAAGAGAGTACCCCATCTGAAGAAAGTGCTCCCACAACCGACCGAAATGACGGCAGAGAGCCGATTATTGCGGTATACGAAGACAAGCCGAGAAACATAACGGTGGAAATATACGATGAAAATACAAAAAAGCTTGTACAATCTTTTGAGATAACCGACCGCAAGGAATGTAACGATCTGTATTTTAATTTTAACAAATGCTTTGCGGACGCCTGCAACGAATACCCCGCCCACAACGTTACGGGAGAAGATAAAAACTACAAAGCCGAGTACAGAGTGCTTGTGCGATTTACCACCTATGCAGACGAAGAAAAGACAGAAATTGCCCTTTGCGCCGAGGTGTGCTACCCCTACGGATATACAAACGAGATATACAGTATAGTGCACTTTGACGTTTTTGGAGAATACGCCATTAACAACGGCAAAAACTTTATAGACCCTATTGATGAATACGTAAAAAGGAATTGGAGGAATTAAAATGAAGAAAAATATTGCTTTAATACTGTTTTTCGCTTTGCTGTGTATTTTTCTTGCTTCCTGCGGCGGACAAGAATCCACCCAGCACGAGATAAGCGAATACGATTCGGTTTCCGCCGTCACGCCCGATGACGGGCAGATAAGCGGTGAAATTACCGTAAAAGACAAAAAATACGTTTTTGAGGGAAATGACGTTGTGATACTTGACGTGCAAAACGGCACGGATACCGACCTTTCCATAACAATTAACGGCACGTACTCAGATGAAAGCGGAAAGGTGCTTTTAACAGAAACCCAGACCTTTGACCAATTTTATTCGGGATTTCAAAATTACTTTTTATTTAACCCAAAGATAAATTTTGCAAAGTTTACCTACACCGTGGAAAGCGTTAAGGCGACAGAAGAATGCTTTATGAAAAACGTAGTGGTGCAGGTAGTAAAGCCCTATTCAGACAGAGATGAGAACAACGCCGCGCTGGTAAGCAGGTTCGGCGCTTCCAACGGAAACGATTTTACAATAACCCTTGGCGCAAGCATAGTGTTTTTTAACGAAAAAGGCGATATCGTCTTCATTATCCACAAGACCGACCCGTACACAAAAAATCCCACTCACCCCGAGTTTTCCGCATCTTTTGATGAATGGAACAGATTTTTTATATATACGGATACGGAGCACGCTGTAGGAAATCTTGAATTACCCGAGCATTTGCAGGGAGAGTTAACGTCTGTCATCTGCGTTGATATAATTAAAAAAGGAGAATAAATATGTTCAGACAAACCTACAAAAACACAATTAAAAACCTTTTAAGATCTCCGGTTTTCTGGTTCATACTTATCGTTTTGGTATTTACCGTAATGTATGACGAATATACCGGACATTACGGCGGGGACACCGACCCAACCTTTGTGTTAAGCTACCAAAACTTTGTGCAGACTATGACCAATGTTACCTGCGCCGCCATACTGTTTTATCCCCTGCCTATATTTACCACCTTTACAGTGGTGTTGATATTAAACCGTGATTACAACGACAAATTCTATGAAATAGAAAAATGCGCGGGACTGCGCCCCTCCACCTATATTCTGGGCAGACTTGCGGCGTTGGTCAGCGTGAATTTCGTTGTGCTGGTCTTACTTAACATTACGGCGTCAATATATTACACCTTTTCACGCGGCGGCGTGGCGGGACATACCGCTATGGAGCTTATAAAAGAAATATTAATACGCACTATACGTCTTGATATTTTCGTTGCTATGCCCACCGTTTTATTCTATATCGGCATAACTTATCTTGTGGGCGCATTGTTCAAAAACGGTATTCCTGCGGCAGTTACTTCTATTGGTTACGTTATAGCTTTCTATATGGGATTCCTTATGTTCAGATTCCGTGTAGACCCCTTGTATTTTGATTACCTTTCCCCCGTTCCCTGGAAGCTGCGCCAGTATTTCCATTACTACCAAACCGAATGGTGGGAGGATTTCCTTATCAGAAACGACCTGAGTATTGGAAAGGTTGCAATATGTATAGCATTCCTTTCCGGTGTGGGAATCGTGGGCTCACTTATAGCTTATCTGTGCACACGCAAGAGAAACGTGTAAAAAAAGAGGTGAAAAATTAAAAAATGCTGTTTTTAAGAGCAATTAAAAAGAATATCTATTTTCTTTTCATCACGTTGGCGGTACTGTTGTTTTCCTGCCGTTTCTGGGAGCCTATGCCCCTAATCGCCGCACTACCTGCCCAGGGATTTATTGATTACACAGAAAAAGTAGTACCATTTTTGCTGGTTTTGCCCGTTTCCTTTTTGCTGTACGATCAATATGAGATCGAGCTCGGGCTGACTTGCGGTGTAAGGACCACAAGACTGTTGTTCGGCAAGTTCTGTGCAGTGGTATTGGGTGCCGCCATACCTTCAGTTTTAATGGTAATTCTGTATAAATACGCGGAATATATTCCGCAAAACGGAGAAAAAATACGTATTCCCATTTACATACCCGAAAACTTTAAGTGGTATATGCTTGTATCCGCATTTGTTACTGTCTTTTTCTTTGCATCCCTGCTTATTTTTATAAGAGTAGTCACCCGTAACTGCTACGTGCCGGTGGGACTTGGTATACTGGCATACACTATCGCAGATTCCTTGAATAAAAGTATTCATTCGGGTTCCGAGGATATAAGACACTGTTTATACGATCCCTTTATATCCAACTATTTTATGGGCGATACGGTGCTTACCGAGTATTACCGCGTAGGTCCGCTGTGGATGTATAACAGACTGCTGTTTTTCGGAATAGCGGTAGTATTACTCGTTGCAACGTACTTCTTACTCCGCAGAGAAAAACTACAACAAAGTTTTAATGCTTAATTGAAAGGAAAAACATTATGAAAATAGAAATTAAAAACATAACCAAAATCTACC
>JAZSIT010000018.1:0-14969 GCA_045533895.1 Eubacteriales bacterium | reverse complement strand
CTTGGGGCAGTAGTGATAATCCATTTCAACTACTACTGCGTAGTAGAGATAAGATTCATCGTATGCTATGTAAATATCAGCAACGATATCGTAATCTTCTTCGGTGAACTGAGCATAGTCCCAATCAGGATTGTCAACGTCAACGTGAGATACAACTGCGCCGTACTCGTTAGCGTTTACAACGCCGTCCTGTGCAGGAGCGGAAGCTACGAAGGTAGCGTCCCAACCGATGGACTTAACCTGGATACCGTGAGGATAAATAGAGTCTTCATTGGTGTAAGCGGTGAGAGCCTTAACGTCAGACTCCTGAAGCTTGGAAGCAACAACTACAAAACCGTCTTCGGGAATTGCAACTGCGTCGGAAGCTTCGCCTACTGCGTAGAAAGCGGTCTTAACGTAACCGAAGAGGGGCTTAGCCTGATATTCAGCTACGAGAACTGCATAGTCGTCAAGACCTGCGGGAGTGGTTGCGCCATAGCGTGCGTCGTAAAGAACAACTGCGCCTTCAACGAGTTCTTCGTTGTAACCGGTAAGAATTACGGAATCAGCATCAGTAATACGGTCGCCGGTGTTGGGAGCGCCGAAGGATACGTACTTGTTGGTATCTGCAGGAAGCTCAACGCCGGGTTCGGTAGAAACTTCGTCAGAAGGTTCATCGGAGGGTTCGTCAGAAGGTTCATCAGAAGGTTCATCGGAAGGTTCGTCAGAGGGTTCATCTGCAGGAGTAGAAGAATCTTCTGCGGGAGTGGAGGTGCCTGCTACGGATTCATCTGCAGGATCCTTGGAAGTCTCGCTGTCGTTACAAGCGCAAAGAGCAAACAGCATAACAGCAACGAGGAGAAAAGCTAATACTTTTTTCATTGTTTTGTCTCCTTTTTGATTTTAGATTGGTTAAAAACAATCTTAATTACGTTTAATCATACCATATATTTATTCAAATTGCAATAGCATTATGGTAATCTGCGGAAGGATTTTATGCGTTTTCCTTTTCTGCACAGGCAAGCTTTACGCAGCAGCACAGTACGGGAAGAGCTCTGCCCAATTCATCAAGAGACGGGAAGGTGGGCGCAATACGGATAACGTTATCATCGGGGTTATTGCCGTAAGGATGTGTTGCGCCTGCGGGGGTAAGCTTAAGTCCTGCCTCTGCGGCAAGGGTAACTATACGCTTTGCTGTTCCGTTGGGGGTATACAAAGCAAGGAAGTAACCGCCGTTGGGGTTGGTCCACCAAACGTCCTTTATTTCCGAAAGCTCATTGGTAAAGGTGCGGCGCACCAGCTCAAACTTGGGACGAATGAGGCTGAGGTGAACGCCCATCTGCGCCTTGATATCATCAAAAGTGCGGAAAACACGGGCATGGCGGAGCTGGTTTAATTTATCGGGACCTACAGTCTGGATTGCAAGCTCTTTAAGTATACGCTGTACGTTTGCGCGAGAGGATGCGATACAAGAAATACCTGCACCGGGAAAGGATATTTTGGAAGTGGAAGCGAAGATAAAGAATCTATCCTCGTTGCCGCACTTCTTGGCTTCGTGAAGTACCTCAAGCAGATAATCGGGATGGTCGGTAAGGTCGTGCCATACGTAAGCGTTATCCCAGAACACGCGGAAATCCTTTGCGGCAGTCTTCATTCTGGCGAAGCGGCGCACCGTCTCATCAGAATAAGTAATACCGGAAGGGTTGGAATACTTGGGAACGCACCAGATACCCTTTATGGTATCGTCCTCTGCGACAAGCTTTTCAACAATATCCATATCGGGGCCGTCGTCGTTCATGGGGACGTTTATCATATTTATATTAAAGTATTCGCAGATAGCGAAATGACGGTCATAACCGGGAACGGGGCAAAGGAAGGAGACCTTATCATACTTTGCCCAAGGCTTCATACCGTCTACAACGCCGTGGCTCATTGCGCGGGCGATGGTATCGTACATAAGGTTGAGAGATGAGTTGCCGCCGACGATTATCTCGTGCATGGTAAGACCCAGCATAGAAGCGAAAAGACGCTTGGATTCGTCAATACCGTCAAGACCGCCGTAGTTACAGCAATCAACGCCGTTTTCGGAGATACACTCTTCTCTGGTAGTTACTGCGGTAAGCAGACGCTCCATAGTGTCAAGCTGTTGGGTGGAGGGCTTGCCGCGGGACATATCAAGCTTAAGTCCCATAGATTTATACTGCTCGTATTCTGCGCGAAGGGTTGCAAGATCAAGATTCATTTTAATCACCTATGGAAAAAGATTAGAATTCTGCGTTGCCGAAGGTACGGGGGAACGCCTCAACATCACGGATGTTGGAAATACCTGTGATATACATTATAAGACGCTCAAAGCCGATACCAAAGCCTGCGTGGTGCACGCCGCCGTATTTACGGAGGTCAAGATACCACTCATAGCTTTCAGGCTCAAGTCCAAGCTCGGTTATGCGCTGCATAAGCAGGTCATAACGCTCTTCTCTCTGGCTTCCGCCGATAAGCTCGCCTACGCCGGGAACAAGCATATCTGCGGCGGCAACGGTCTTGCCGTCGTCGTTAAGACGCATATAGAAGGATTTTATTTCCTTGGGATAGTCGGTTACGAAAACGGGGCAACCGAAAACTTTCTCTGTAAGGTATCTCTCGTGCTCGGTCTGCAGGTCGCATCCCCAATAAGGAGTGAACTCAAACTTGTTGCCGGAAGAAGAGAGAAGCTTAATTGCCTCGGTATAGGTAATACGCTTGAAATCGGAGTTAACAAGGTCGGTAAGACGGGCTTTAAGGCCGTTATCCACAAACTTGTTAAAGAACTCTATCTCCTCGGGGCAGTTCTCAAGCACGTATGCGATGACGTATTTGGTCATACGCTCTGCAAGGTCCATATCGTCCTCAAGGTCGGCAAAAGCGATTTCAGGCTCGATCATCCAGAACTCTGCGGCGTGGCGCTGGGTGTTGGATTTCTCTGCACGGAAGGTGGGACCGAAGGTATATACATTGGCAAATGCCATTGCAAAGCATTCTACGTTAAGCTGACCGGAAACGGTGAGAGAGGTAGGCTTGCCGAAGAAATCCTGAGAAAAGTCCACCTTACCGTCTTCTGTACGGGGAGGCTCCGACGCATCCAGCGTGGTAACACGGAACATCTCGCCCGCGCCCTCGCAATCGCTGGTGGTGATGAGAGGAGTATGAACGTATACAAAGCCGTTCTCTGCAAAGAACTTGTGTATTCCCTGCGCCGCAACAGAGCGTACTCTGAACACCGCGTTAAATGTATTTGCACGGGGACGGAGATGTGCTATGGAGCGGAGGAATTCAGGAGAATGGCGCTTGGGCTGGAGAGGATAATCAGGGGTGGAAGTGCCGGATACGACAACCTTATCCGCCTTTATCTCAAAGGGCTGCTTTGCGCCGGGAGTAAGCTCCAGAACGCCGGTAACGGTAAGTGCCGCACCTATATTCTGGTGAGCAATCTCTTTATAATTATCGAGCTTGGACTCCTCGAACACTACCTGCACGTTTTTGAAATAGGAACCGTCGTTAATTTCGATAAAGCCGAAGGCATTAGAGGAGCGCAAATTGCGCACCCATCCCCCTATCGTAACGGTTTTTCCGCCCAATTCCTCGGAACGGGAAAACAGTGTTTTTACTGTCGTAAGCTCTTTTTTAATAGACATATTTTTCTTTCTCCTTTTTTAAGGTCAAATCGTATTATACCATATATATCCTATTATTGCAAGAAAATTTATTAATATAATATGAATAATAAAACAACATAATGCCGTTGTTTTTTTGCCTTATATGCCTAACCCGCTGTTTATAGAGCTTGCACGGACGACAGAATCTCCTCCGAAACGGGCGCGGACAGAATCAAGAGTGCGCTCCAAGCGCTCCGATCTTTCACGGCGAAGGTTATCACAATCGAAAAACGTCTGCTGTACGCCTGCGCTTTCCTCTTTGCAGATATCCATTCCCGTAACCGTAATAGCGCGGATAGGCTTGGATATATCCACCAGGCCGCATATTATGTCAACTGCAGCAGAGGCGATATCCTTGCAATAGCAGGTGGGGTTTCGCAGTTTCCGTTGGCGGGAAACATTTTGCATATACGGGTCGCGGATTGACACCGCCACGGTGCCGCACATAACGCCGTATGACCGCATACGGGCGGACACAGTATCCGAAAGCGCCCAGACTGCGGCTCGGATATCGTCGATACCCACAAGGTCGCGGCGGAAGGTGCATCCGTTGCCCACGGATTTTATTTCTCTTTCCGTGTTGACCGGGGTTACGGGCGAGCATTCCGCGCCGGTAGCGTAATCAAAAAGAGTTGCGCCGTTTTTGCCCAAAGCGTCGGTCATAGCCTTTCTGCCTGCCTGCGCCACGTCACCCACGGTGTATATTCCGATACGGTTAAGCCTTGCCGCCGTGCTTCTTCCTGCAAAAAGAAGATCTGTTACGGGAAGCGGATAAACTATATTTTTGAAATTATCGCGGGATATAACGGTGGTAGCATCAGGCTTTTTGTAGTCGCTTCCCAGCTTTGCAAAGACCTTGTTAAAGGATACGCCCACCGAAACTGTTATTCCTATCTCCTTATGGATGCGCTTACGGAGAGAATCTGCTATTTGTTTCCCATCGCCAAAAAGATTTTTGCTGGCGGTAACGTCAAGCCAGCTTTCGTCAATACCGAAGGGCTCGATAAGATCGGTATATTGATAAAATATCTCCCCTATTCTGCGGCTGAACTCCTCATATTCTCTGTAATGGGGCTGTGCGATGACAAGAGACGGACACTTTTTCTTTGCCTGCCAGATAACCTCCCCTGTTTTCACGCCGTATTTTTTGGCGAGCTCGTTTTTGGCAAGTACTATCCCATGTCTATCCTCGGGAGAGCCGCACACCGCCATAGGTACCTTTGCGTATGACGGGTTAAACACCGTTTCCACCGATGCAAAAAAGGAATTGCAATCGCAATGCAATACCGTTCTGTCCATAATAAATTCACCTCGCCCGAGAATTATACCATACGAACACTTGTTCTGTCAAGAACATTTGTTCTAAAAGTGCGGATAAAAAAACAGTGTGGCTTTGCACACTGTTTTTGAATTAAAATCACTTCAAAAGACTTACCAGATAAGGTATTTCTTTCTCGAACTCGACGCCGTAGCTGACAGCATCGGGCGTGGAGGCGGTGCGTGCGATACACGCTACGGTGTAATCGGTAGCGACCTTAAGACTATCCTCAAGGGACTTGCCGTTCATTAAAGCGCCCACAAGAGTGGAAGCGTATATATCACCCGTGCCGTGGTAGGAACGGTCGATACGGTCGCGGAAGTATGTAAACATCTTTCCGCTTGCGCTTTCCATGCAGGCAACGCCTAATTTTCCGTCACCGTAATCAACGCCGGTAAGCACCGCATACTTGGCGCCCAGACCGCAAAGTCCGGTAAGAACCTCTTTTACATAGTCCTCGGTATATCCGCTTCCAACGTAATCTATACCAAGCATAAAGGATGCTTCTGTCATATTGGGAACGATAACGTCTGCTTTACCGCAAAGGCGCGCCATTTCTGCGGCGAATTCGGGGGTGAAGCCGGTATACAACTTGCCGTTGTCTGCCATAACGGGGTCGATAACCACGGTGGCAGGAAAATCATCAATAAGCTTGCTTACAAGACGCAATTGCTCGAAAGAGCCGAGATAGCCGGTATAGATAGCATCAAAATTAAAGTTTTCCTTTTTCCAGTGCTCGGTAATAGGAGTTACATCCTCGGTAAGATCACGGAAGGTAAAGCCCGAAAACATTGTGTGAGTGGACAGCACGGCTGTAGGAATAACGGCGCACTCTACGCCCATAGCCGAGATTATGGGAAGTGCAACGGTAAGGGAGCACTTGCCCACGCAGGAGATATCCTGCACAGTAACGATTCTTTTCATCTTGTATCACTTACTTTCTATAGTATAAAAAAATGGCGAAGCGGGAGAATTAAGTATACGGAAGCATGCACAGCAATATTTGCGGCGGTTATATTCTGCCAGCATTTCTGCCAGCATATTGCCCTCCACAGTGCCCTCGTCGTGACCGGGGTACACTGCGATAAGCAGGATACCGTCCGCAGAAAGCATATTTATTGCTTTCTCCACAGCTATACGGGTAGTCTCGTGTAGAGTGGTTATCTTTTTATCGCTTCCGGGGAGATAACCTAAATTAAACACCCCTGCTTTAATAGTTGTGTTTATATATTTGTCGCACTCGGAATGGGAATCGAGAATAAGGGTATAGTTTTGGTGGCATGCCTCTTTTTCAAGAAGTGCTCTTGTGCTTTCCACTGCCTGCGGCTGAATATCAAAAGCATATACCTTTCCATTTTCTCCCACCATGTCGGAAAGCCACAAGGTATCGTGCCCGTTACCCATAGTGAAGTCCGCAACAGTATCTCCTTCCGAAATATGACGGAGCAAAAAGCTCTTTTGAAGTTCAAGCAGATCGGTCATTGCTTTCTTGCCTTTCTGCGTTTATCATTTTCGCGAGCTGTGCGGGCGCAATCTATGCCGATGATAAGACCTACCGCCAGTATAGCAATAGGAACAAGCCAACGGTATGAGGCTTTACTTGCCTGCCCTTCTTCACCTTCCGAAACGTCCTCGACAGGCACGGAAACGGAGGGTGCAATAACCGGCATATCAACATTTACTGCTTTGCATACGGTTTCGCCCATAAAGCGCAGGCCTGCGGAGGTTATACCGTCACTTACATAACGGGGGTCCGGCGTGCCGTCTTCGGTAAGCATAAGACTGTATACATCAACAAACTTAATGTTGAAATAGCCGTCACAGCCATCAGCCGCCGCTTGGTTAACGGCAGAAAGATTACTGCCGGAAAAAGCGGAAACCATATAAATTTTTGTTTTACTCTGCAGTGCCGACAGCGCATTTACAAAAGCGGTAACATCCGCAGGGTCATCGTTTCCGTCAAGACAAAAGATGACCGCCTCGGGAGAATACAACGAAAGATAGGATACACCGGATATCCAATCTGACGCGGCGGTATCCTCCAAAGTGAGCACAGCAGTGGTATAAAGATACATATCAAAATTAAAATCCTGCCACTTTGCGGAAGCATTACCGCCGATGAGTAAAACGGCGTTCTGTTCCGTAACCGAAACCTGATTTCGAAGCAGAGTTTCAACAGGGGTTTCCTCCGGTCTGGAGGAATCAGTGCTTTCCTCCGCGAAAACAGTCAGTGGTAACAGCAGTATAAGCACCGCAAGGAAAACCATTAGTTTTCTCATTGATACATCCTTTCAAGGTTGGAGGCTATAGCGGAAATAAATTCCTCCGTGCATACGCCTCGCTTGTTTTCGAGAGATGAAAGACCCACAAGGTCCTTTGTCATAATTCCCGATTCAACTGTTTGTATGCAGGCTTTTTCAAGATTATCCGCAAAGGTCATAAGGTCGGCAATACCATCCTTTTCCCCTCTCTTGCGCAATGCGCCCGTCCACGCGAAAATGGTGGCAATGGGGTTGGTGGAGGTAGGCTCGCCCTTAAGATGCTTGTAATAATGACGGGTAACGGTGCCGTGGGCAGCTTCATATTCATAAGACCCGTCGGGCGACACCAAAACGCTGGTCATAAGCCCCAGAGAACCGAAGGCGGTCGCCATCATATCAGACATAACGTCGCCGTCGTAATTCTTGCAAGCCCAGATAAAGCCGCCCTCGGAGCGGATAACGCGGGCAACAGCATCGTCAATAAGGGTATAGAAATAGGTTATGCCTTTTTCTTCAAAGGCTTTTTTATATTCGCTTTCGTAAACTTCATTAAAAATATCGCGGAAGCGGCGGTCGTAAATCTTGGAGATAGTGTCCTTTGCGCTGAACCAAAGGTCCTGACAGGTATCAAGTGCAAAGGCAAAGCAGCTATGTGCGAAAGCGCGGATGCTGTTGTCAAGATTATATACTTCCTGAACGATACCGTCGCACTCAAAATCGTGAAGGTCGACACGTTTTTCACTTCCGTCAGGAAGAGTTACGCATATTTGCGCTTTGCTTCCCTTGGGGACAAGAGTTTCGGACGCTTTATAAATATCACCGTATGCGTGACGGGCGATGGTTATAGGCTTTTTCCAACTGCTTACGTAAGGGACTATGCCGTTAACGATAATGGGAGCGCGGAAAACAGTGCCGTCCATTATAGCGCGGATGGTGCCGTTGGGGCTTTTCCACATTTGGGAAAGATTGTATTCCTTAACTCTGTCTGCGTTGGGAGTAATGGTAGCACACTTAACGGCAACGCCGTATTTCTGTGCTGCCAACGCGGAGTCTATTGTAACCTGATCCTTGGTTTCCTCGCGGTGAGGAAGACCGAGATCGTAATACTCCGTCTTAAGGTCAACGTAAGGGCATATAAGCTGTTCTTTTATCATTCCCCACAAAATGCGGGTCATTTCGTCGCCATCCATCTCAACGAGAGGGGTGGTCATAGGTATCTTGTTCATTTGTTTCCTCCTGTATAAGGGAGTAATCCGCCTGCTTTGAGCAGCGCTTTCTGGCGGTCGGAAAAATCGGCAACCAGCTCTATATCCTGTCCGTTTACGGAAAGGGTTGCAGAAGAAAGGTCATCGGCAAGGGTGATAACGCAATTATCGCCGAGAGAAACTTTTTCGTAATCCTGCGCATTTTTGAAGGTGAGAGGGATTATACCTGCGTTTATAAGGTTTGCAAGGTGGATACGGGCAAAGGACACTGCAACAACAGCCTTTACACCCAGATAAAGAGGTACAAGTGCCGCGTGCTCACGGGAAGAGCCCTGACCGTAGTTGGCGCCCGCAATTATAATTCCGCCATTCTTTTCGGTTGCGCGGGCAGAAAATTCCTCATCGCAAGCGGCAAAGCAGAACTTGGAAAGATAAGGTATATTAGAGCGGTAAGGAAGTATCTTTGCGCCTGCAGGCATGATATGGTCGGTAGTGATATTATCGCCTACCTTGAGTATGCACTCACCTGCCACCGCGCCGTCAAGAGGCTTGCCTACGGGAACGGGCTTTATGTTGGGACCGCGAAGTATCTCTACCTTTTCGCTTTCCTCAGGAGAATAAGGAGGAATGAGCATATTATCATTGATAGCAAAGTATTCGGGCATTTTTATCTCGGGCATTTCGCCGAGAGTGCGAGGGTCGGTAATATATCCCGTCACAGCGGAAGCCGCCGCAACTGCGGGAGATACAAGATAAACCTGTCCGTCTGCAGTGCCGCTTCTGCCGCAGAAATTACGGTTAAAGGTACGGAGAGAAACGCCGCCCGAGCAGGGTGACTGACCCATACCGATACACGGACCGCAGGCAGATTCAAGCAGTCTTGCGCCTGCTCCAAGAATATCACCCATAGCGCCCGAAGCAACTGCCATAGACAGTACCTGACGGGAGCCGGGAGAAACAGCAAGAGAAACACTCTCAGCAACAGTTTTTCCTTTAAGAACTGCCGCCGCAAGAGAAATATCCGTAAAAGAAGAGTTGGTGCAGGAGCCGATACATACCTGATCCACCTTGATATGACTGAGTTCAGATACAGGTACAACGTTATCGGGACTGTGAGGACAAGCGGCAAGGGGAACGAGAGAAGAAAGGTCAACTTCGACTATCTCGTCATAAACTGCGCCCTCGTCTGCAGAAAGAGGAACGTAGTCCTTTTCCCTGCCCTGCGCTTTGAGAAAAGCGCGGGTATTCTCATCAGAGGGGAAAATGCTGGTGGTTGCGCCCAGCTCTGCGCCCATATTGGTTACCGTAGCACGCTCGGGCACGGAAAGAGAAGCAACGCCATCTCCGAAATATTCAAAAATCTTGCCCACGCCGCCTTTAACGGTGAGACGGGAAAGGAGGTGAAGGATAATATCCTTTGCGCCTACCCACGCAGGGAGAGAGCCTTTAAGACAAACGCCCACTACCTTGGGATAAGGAATGCGGTATTCACCGCCGCCCATTGCAACGGCAACATCAAGACCGCCTGCGCCGAAGGCAAGCATACCGATACCGCCGCCGGTGGGAGTATGGCTATCCGAACCGATAAGAGTCTTGCCGGGAACGCCGAAGCGTTCAAGATGTACCTGATGGCAGATTCCGTTGCCGGGACGGGAAAAATACAAACCGTATTTTGCCGCGCAGGATTGGATATAACGATGGTCGTCTGCATTCTCAAATCCGGATTGGAGAGTATTATGGTCGATATAAGCGACGGAAAGCTCGGTTTTAACTCTGCCGGAGTTCATAGCCTCGTATTCAAGGTATGCCATAGTTCCGGTAGCATCTTGGGTAAGAGTCTGGTCTATGCGTAAAGCCACCTCGTTACCGGGCACGGGAGTGCCGGAAACAAGATGGGCGTTTATAAGTTTTTGTGCAAGAGTAAGCGCCATTTCATTTCACCTCTGTGGAAACAATATCTTTCATTGTATAAAAGCCGTTTTTCTTTTCGGCTATAAAGGACGCGGCGCGGAGAGCGCCGTATGCAAACAAGCCTCTGTCATGAGCGCGGTGGGTAACCGAAATCGTTTCGTGCTGACCGATTATCATTACCGTATGCTCGCCGATAACGCCGCCGCCTCTTACGGAATGTATGCCTATCTCCTTTTTGGGACGCTTTGCACGGCGGGAAGCACGCTCAAAAACGTATTCCCTTTCGCCAATAGCGTTCTTTATTTCGTCGGCAAGCATAAGGGCGGTTCCCGAAGGAGCGTCCAATTTTGCGGAATGGTGGGTTTCGATTATCTCGATATCAAAATCTTCGCCCATGCTTAAAGCCACGTCTGCAACCGCACGGGCGGTTACGGAAACGCCAACGGACATATTACCCGAATTGAAAATGGGGATATGTTTTGATGCTTCCAGTATTTTCTCCTTTTGCTCAACACTGTAGCCCGTAGTAGCGAGAACGAGGGGAATATTATTTTTGAGACCGAACTCAAGCACCTGCTCCAAAGCGGACGCGGTGGTAAAATCGATTACCACGCCGCGGGGCACGGGGATATCATTAAGTGCAGAGTAAACGGGAAAATCCGCGCACATTGGCACGATATCGACACCGCAAAGAATATTTATACCTTTTTCGGCACATTGAGCGGCAATGGCTTTGCCCATTCTGCCGCCGCAGCCGTTTATTATAATTCCTGTCATTTTTTACGTCACCGAAAACACATTAAAAATTAAAGCACGCCTGCGTCCTTCATTACGCTGCGAAGTTTTTCAAGCTCCTCGCCCTCCATAGCAACAAGAGGCAGACGGATATCGGGAGCGCAAAGTCCCAGAGAAGAACAAGCCGCTTTTACGGGAATGGGGTTTACGGTAGTAAACATAGCGTCCATAAGAGGGGCATACTTACGGCGGAGCGCGTTTGCGGAAGCAAAATCACCGTTGAGTGCTATACGGATGAGATTGGAAAATTCACCGGGTATAACGTTGGAAACTGTGGAGATAACACCAATACCGCCGCAGGAGATTATGGGTATCGCCTGATCGTCATTACCGGAATAAACACGCATATCGTCACCGCAGGTGTCCATTATGCGGAGGATTGCGGAAATATCGCCGCTTGCTTCCTTAGTAGCAACTATGTTGGGGTGCTGTGCCAAAGCCTTGTATACCTTGAGAGATATGTTCATACCGGTGCGGGAGGGCACGTTGTAAAGTATAATAGGTTTATCGGAAGCATCTGCAATGGCATTGTAATGCTTGATAAGACCTGCTTCGTTGGTTTTGTTATAATAGGGAGTAACTACCAGCAGACCGTCTGCCCCTGCGCGGCAAGCGTCCTTGGAAAGCGCAACAGCATAATCGGTATCATTACTGCCGGTACCTGCAACGATGGGAACTCTGCCTGCGGCAACGGTTACCGCGTGCTCTATAACGCAACGGTGCTCATCGTCCTGCAAAGTAGAGCTTTCGCCGGTAGTACCGCAGATAATAAGTGCATCGATACCTGCGGAAATTTGTCTTTCTATAAGAGAAGTAAGCGCAAAATAATCCACCTTACCGTCCTTGAAGGGGGTGATAAGCGCTGTACCTGTTCCTGTGAATACTGTAGTTTTGTTGTTAGCCATATCTATAACTCCAAACATTTTATAAAAATACTTTTGCGTTTATAATTATACCACCCATTATTCAAATTGTCAACAAGTGTAGCCTTTCCCTTGCCCGTTGACACAAAGTTTTTTTTGATATATAATCTATACCATACATAAGCAAGGAGAGAAATATGAAAATAACTGTTTTGGATATAGATTCCATCGGAAGAGATATAGACTTATCCCCTATCACCTCTATCGGTGAGTGCGAGGTGTTTCCCGCGACCTCGGCAGACGAGGTAGTTTCCCGTCTTAAAGATACAGACGTAGCGGTACTTAACAAGATTAAAATGACTAAACAAGTCCTTGAGCATACGCCTAAATTAAAGCTGATATGCGTTGCCGCAACGGGATTTGATAATATTGACCTTGATTACTGCCGCAAGAAAGGAATTGCAGTAGCAAACGTGCCTGCATATTCCACCCATAGTGTTGCGGCGGTCACAGTGGCAACAGTGCTGAACTTACTTACGCACCTGAAAGAATATTCCTCTTTTGTGTCCGATGGCGGCTACACCGCGTCCGGCGCACCAAACAAACTATCTCCTGCTTTTCACGACCTTTACGGTAAGACTTGGGGAATTATCGGCTACGGAAATATAGGCAAAAAGGTTGCCGAGGTGGCGCGCGCCTTTGGCTGCAAAGTGATATACAATAAAAACACGCCTGCCGACGATATCGCTTGCGTGGATATTGACACACTGTGCAAGGAAAGCGATATAATTACCCTTCACTGCCCTCTCAACGACAGCACAAGAAATCTTATAGATTCACGCCGTCTTTCTCTTATGAAACAAAGCGTTATTCTTGTTAACTCGGCACGGGGCGCAGTGTGTGACGAAAAGGCGGTGGCAGAGTGGGTCAAAAGCGGAAACATGGGCGGTTTCGGTTGCGACGTATATTCGGCAGAGCCCTTCCCCTCAACCCATCCATTTTATGATATAAAGGATAAACCGTCGGTATGTCTTACTCCTCATATAGCGTGGGCTTCCTACGAAGCCAGAGTAAAAGTTGTATACGAAATGTCCGAAAACATAAAGGCGTTTATTAAAAACGAGAGAAGAAACAGAGTAGATTAAAATACCCCTAAAATGCTTGCACATTTTTTGGGACCCCGAAAAGAAACACCCCGAAAAAAACACTCCTAAATTTATCTATAAAAAGAAGCACAGAATTTTTTTGCGTTCTGTGCTTCTTGTTTTATTAATTATTAATACGCTTTTGCCAGCAACCCCAGCACATACTTTCGTATTTATCGTTGCCGCCTATCTCTATCTGGTTTCCCTCGACTACTACGTTTCCGTCTTTATCGATACGTGCATTGACGATAGCCTTTTTACCGCATTTGCAAACGGATTTAATTTCGGTTATGCTGTCCGCCAGCTCGAAAAGCCGCATTGAGCCTTCAAAAAGCTTGGTTTGGAAATCCGCACGCAGACCAAAGCACAAAACGGGAACATCATAAAACTCAGCGATATATTTCATTTGCTCAACCTGCGCACCGGTGAGAAACTGACATTCATCACAAATGATGGCGTCTATTGCTTCAATTGAAGTTTTTGCGCGAAAAAGCTTCAAAACATCCTCGTTTCGGTCAATAACATCTGCAACGGCACTTAAACCGATACGTGATTTTACCACGGTGACCCGTTTTCCCTTTTCATCGGTATAATCATCGCGGTTGTCAAGAGCAGGCTTGATGAGCCAAACCTTGTTTCCCTTTTCCTCGTAATTGAAGCGTGTCATTAAAGCGTTTGCCGTTTTTGACGATGCCATTGCGCCGTATTTGAAATATAGTTTGGACATAATGCCCTCCGTTTTTATTTTTAATTAAAATTTTCCGCCTCTGCCGCCATGAGACCGTCCTCCGCCACCGCCGCTTCTTCCGCCGTTTCCGCTTGATATGGGAACACGGGTAACGGTTGAGGTTACGAAAATGTCCTTGCTTTCATTAATATCCACACTGCCGTGTATGATATATTCGTTTGCGTTTTTCTGAAGGACTGCGGTTTTCATCTTCTTTTTCTCAATGGATACGATTATAAGCGCAACCGCAAAGGCTATGGGAAGCACCACAAGCAAGCGAAGGATATATCCGCCAAGGAAGGTATCCGAAAAGGCGGGGCCGTCTGCCAGATATCCGTCGCAAAGGAATACAAAGGACGAAAGGGCATCGTAAAACTCGTCTTCCGAAAGGTCGTAGCGTATTTCTTCGAAAATATCGTCAAGACGGGTATCGGAAAGAGTCTGAATACAACTGCCCGACGTTGCCATGTACCAATCGCGGTCATACATGGAACGGTAAAAAAATTTCAATTGCTACGATCATCCACCGTTAGCATAATAGCTTTCTGCATAATACTGCGGACTGGAGACATAGGTATCCTCAAGCACCAGCACCACGTCAACACCGTAAGTACGGTATATCTCATCGGTATATGTGATAAGCTTTTCTTCCTCCTCGTCAGTAAGAAGGTCTGCCGTATCGTTTACGCGGCTGCCCGAAGCGAAAGAAGCGAGGGGAAGTGAAAAAGAAAGAAGGATTACTGCAAGAAAAACAAATATTTTTTTCATATCGGCCACCTCACAGAAACAATGCTATTACCGCGCCGATAGCGGCAAATATCGCCGAAAACATAAGCGTTCTCTTCCAGAACTTGGATTTATCCACGGGAAGGTCGCCTACCACCTTGCCGGTCTGACCGTTCATGGCGAAAGTATATATATTCCCATTCCACTTTGTATTAAGCATCCATACGGGAAGCAGGGCAAAATGTGCATCTCCGTTTTTGATAGATATATTTCCGTCTGCTCTGCTTACAGTTGCGTAGCCCACGGCGGTTTCACGGAAGTTTTCTTCAACAGACGCCTTTGCACGC
>JAZSIT010000137.1:0-13477 GCA_045533895.1 Eubacteriales bacterium | reverse complement strand
CCATGGGGGTATATTGGGTCATTATGCTTATGTATATGTTGTTTCCGTATCTTTCAAACAGATATTTTATTATCTCCTTGCTTTCCTCCGTGTTACCGGGCAGAATAAGAGGCCGCACGATAACTCCTCTCCGCATGGTGCCTCTGTGTATCACAGGCTCGCCTGCCTGCAAGACCATCTCGTCCAAGGCTTTTGATGCGTAATCAAAATAATCTGCCGCACCGCTGTATTTTTTTGCAGTCTCGGCTCGGATATACTTCATATCGGGCAGATAAATATCAACAAGACCGCGCAGCTTTTTAATTTCTTCCGCCTTTTCATACCCGCTGCTGTTCCATAGGATAGGAACGCCCAGTTTTTCCTCCTTTGCGCGCTTTAACACGGGAATAAGCTGCTCTGTATAGTGGGTTGGAGTTACCAGATTTATATTGTGTGCGCCTTTGGCTTTGAGCTCTCGGAATATCTCGTACAGCCTGTCCGCCGTAACAGGCTTTCCCGCCATTTTACGGGATATTTCTCTGTTCTGGCAAAACACGCATTTTAAGTTACAACCCGAGAAAAATACCGTCCCGCTTCCTTTTTTATAGGATATAGGCGGCTCCTCCCAGTAGTGGAGTGCCGCGCGGGAAATATATATGTTTTCATCGCACCCGCATACGCCGATACGTCCGTTTTCTCTGTCCGCCCCGCATTCTCTGGGGCAAATATTGCAGTTCATATTTCTTCTCCGTATCAATACCAGATAAACAGCTGTATAAGACCTATTTGTGCAATAAGCGCTGCAAAAAGCACCGCGTTAAGTATAGTAACCCATTTTTCGGATTTTTTCCGCAAACACATTACCAGATAAACTGCGGCGTTTACCCCAAAGGGTATTGAAACCACCGCCGTAAACATAGGCATTATCGCCATAATATCCATATTAGTTCCGAATCCGAATCCGGTTTTGACCTGTTCGACAGTCAGCCATACAAACCATAAAATTTGTAAAAGGTTGGCAACCGATAAAAGTAAAGCGGTAATAAAACCGTAAAAGCTCATTTTCCAAGGTTTCATTAAGTGGGGTCTCCTTTGGCATAATTTTTCTTACTTACAGCACTGTGTTGACAATCCCAGATGCAGGCATTATAATATAAATACAAATGCTTTATATGGAGGGGTTTAGTATGAAAAAAACGTTGCTTATCTTTTTGTCATTTTTACTTTCTCTTTGTTTGCCGCTTTCCTTTGCGTCCTGCGATGACGGAGCGCAAGTGTCTGACGACATAATTTCTGCACCGGTGTCCGAGGGCGAGGTTTCCGCGCAGGCGCCTGATAACGAAGTTTCCGAGCAGGTGTCCGAGGGAGAGACCTCCGTTAACACGCCTGACAGCGAGGTTTCGGAGCAGATTCCCGATGATGATACCTCCGAACAGACTCCCGATACTGACGATACCGCACCGGCAGACCCCGTAACCGTGGAAAACGGTCTGGCAGTGTATATGCCCGAGGACAGACCTATCCGTATTGCCCAGTTTGCGGACCTCCATTTCGGAATCGAGGGCAACAGTTATCATAACGACAAGACGGCAAGAACAAAACGGTATATGCAATATCTTGTGGATACCCAAAAGCCGGACCTTATCGTTTGCACCGGCGATAATATACTGTCAACGGGTGTAGAAAAACTTAAAGAGTTTGTTTCTCTTATGGACAGTTATAAAATCCCATGGACATTTATTTACGGAAACCACGATTCGGAGAGCAATTCCGCAGGCTACAGCAAAAAGGAACTGTCGGAATATCTGGAAACCTGCGGCTCGAAATATCTGCTGTATGACGGCGGCTACGTTGATACTGCCGCAAACCGTTACGGCAACTTTTCAATTTCCGTGCTTAATAAAGGCGGCACCAAGCTTCTTGGCGCAATAATACTGCTTGATTCAGGCATTTACGATGGGGCTGTAAGCTCCTATGAATCTATCACAAAAGGTCAGATCTCTTGGTATAACAGTGAGATTGACAAGCTGGATTCCCTTTATACGGGCGACGGCGTAATGCCCTCTATTGTATTTTCTCATATACAGCTACCCGAATATTACACCGCTTACAAGGCGGCACTTTCAGGTAACGGTGCGGAGTTTATTATAAAGCAGGAGCTTTCTTCTTACGCTATTGAGGAGATACGCACAGGCGGACCTACCAAAGAAAACACCGGATTTTTCGATGCTATGAAGAAAAAGGGCAGTACTGTTGCTTTCTTCTGCGGACACGCTCATACCTTTGATTTTCAGGTAAAGATGGACGGTATCGTTCTGGGATTCGGGCCTCAGTCGGGATTCTCCACCTTGTTCGAGAACAACGATATGCCCCGCAGAACCTATATTTATAATTTTGATAAAGACTTTAACTTCACTACTTCTGTTTGCACCGAGGACGGAAGCGATCTGGGCCTTACCTTTAGCGGAACCTTTGATGATTCCGGTGTGTACGATGAGAAAACGGGTACATATTCCGTAACGGGCAATTTCAATTACGGAAACAAAATAGTCTTTGCTTATAACGGTGTAAGACTTACCTCCGAAAACACAACCTTTACGGGTGAGGTAAGAGAAGCATCTAAATCCGAATGGAAGGGCGGCTTCTATTACTCCGACGGAAAGACCCTTGTTTTCGACGATACTATGGCGCGCACCTGCACCTTTACTTATAATCCCAAGACAAAAACTCTTACGGTGGATATTGAGGATATTGAGGTAGACCCCAACGCACCTACCAGCATAAAGGTAAGCACCGTAAACAAGGATGCCGGCGCAGACGCCATCGCTTTGTGGACCGAGGCAGGCACGAAGCTGAAATACGTTAACGATCCTTCTACCGGTGACGGTAACTGGATAGGAAACGGCTGGAGATATTATATCGTTGTAGACGCAGAGGGCAGAATCGCATACGCGGTGCTTTGGCCCCTGAGCGGATACGGCGGACCTACAGGCACAAGCTATTACACACATATCTGTTATTCCGATTATACCACCAATCCCGCAATCAAAATGCTTGATGGCTTTGCCAACGACTGGGCAGCAGGCGGTTTCGGATACACCTTGTTTGAGATAGTCATTCCCGAGGGCGGCTTTGCCATCACCTCTCACGGAGCCACCAATTATCAGCTTGTGGATATGCTTTCTCAAGGCACCGTTGAGGATTACGAGGTAGGTAATATCAACACCCGTACTCTTTACAACAGTAATATCCGCGTTTCTTACGATGCGGACGCAAAGACCGTTTCGATAACCACGGTAGAAGAATAGAACATCAATTACCGCCATCCTTCGGGATGGCGGTTTTTTGTTGGTAACCACTAAAAAGTCGCAGACTTCTTGGGACGTTTTGTCGCGGTGCCGTTTTTGTAGTTTTCGCAAATTTGTACAGCGTTTACAAAATCAGCTTGTCCAATTCCACAGACAATCTCTTTTTTAATTCTTCCAGTTGGTTTTCTGTCGGGCGGTTATCGTTATGATACATCAGTTCTCTTGGATACCACCATACGGGGCCTTTTCCGTTGTTGCCGTAACAGCCCAAATCACCGCTTGTCCGCGGGAAAAGATGCCAGTGTAAATGGGAATCGCCGTTCCCTAACAATTCATAGTTCATTTTTTCTGCGTCAAAGGCTCTTGACACCGCTTCCGCAACGACAGACATTTCCAACATAAACTTTGCTTTTGTGTTTTCGTCCAGTTCAAAAAGTTCGGTTTTGTGTTCTTTGCACAGAAATATGGTGTATCCTTTGAAAAACTGGTGGTCGCCCAAAACCACATATCCCGTTTCAAGCTCTTTCACAAAATATGGGTTTGTACCGTCTTTTATCATTTTTATTCTGTCACATATCAAACACATTCAAATTCTCCTTAATTAAGCCACCGGATAAACGCGGTTTTATCGGTGCTGTTATAACCTGCATTGATATAAAAATTAAGGGTGCTTTCTGTCTTTGCTCCGGTAAGCAACATCATCTTATAACAATTCGCTTTTATCGCAATTTTTTCAGCATAGTTCAAACACTCTGCAGCGTATCCCTTTTTTCGATAATCTGCATGGGTTACAACATTTTCTATAAATGCGTAAGGTCTTATACCTCTTGTTAAATTGGGAATAATCACACAAACGCAAGACGACACGATTTTATCATCTGCAATTTTAACAATGATGTGGTGATTTTCATCATTCATTATGGTGTCCCATGTTTGATTCAAATGCTCTGTCATTTCCGGCAAAGATTCTTCGTGTAAATGCAAGTATAATTCTAACAGTTCATGTAATTCATTTTTGTTGATTTCTCTTACCATAGCAAACTAAAAACCTTTTGTGGAGTTATTTTTTTATCTACATGATGTGGAGTAGTGCTGTCTGCGACGGCGTAAAATGGCACGCTACAAATGCTGTACGCATTTGCGAGAAGCCCCTAACTTCGCCCTCAGGCGAAACTTCACTCATGTGGTGAACTTCACTTTCGCAAGAAAACTTCACTTGCCTTTAAGGGCAAACTTAGTTACCTTTCTATCAAACACACGCATTCGCAATGGTTTGTATGAGGAAACATATCCACGGGGATGACCTTTTTCACCTCATAGCCGTGCTTTGTAAGATACGCGCAGTCTCTTGCCAGCGTTTCGGGGTTGCAGGAAACGTAAACTATCCGCTTTGGAGAGAGTGTGATGCAGGAATCCAAAAACTCTCTTGAACATCCTGCACGGGGAGGGTCGGTTATCACCGTGTCGATATTCTCGTTTCCCTCGGCAATTTTACGCATAAGGGCGCCTGCGTCCTCGCAGTAAAACTTTATGTTTTTACTTCCGTTTATCTTTGCGTTTACGTGGGCATCCTTCACCGCCTCACGGTTGGACTCCACGCCGATAACCGTTTTCGCCTTGTCTGCCGCGATAATTCCCATAGTGCCGATACCGCAATATGCGTCAAGAAGCACGGTATCAGGGTCGGGAGACGCGAACTCAATAGCCTTTGAATACAAAAATTCGGTCTGTACGGGATTTATCTGGTAAAAGGATTTGGGCGATATTCTGAACCGCTTTCCGCACAGAACATCTTCAATATATCCTTTTCCGTAAAGCACCTTTTCTCTTTCGCCCATCCACAGAAAGATGTCGGTATCGTTTATACACTGCACCACGGTGGTAACGTCGGGACGTATTTTTATAAGCTCTTCGGTAAAACGCTTTGCCTGGGGAAACATCGGTGTGCTGGTTACCGGCACTACCATAATCTCTCCCGTCTGCTTTCCGCGGCGTACCAGCAGGTGGCGGAGGGTTCCTCTGCCTGTTCTCGGGTCGTATACGCTTATTCTTTGCTTTTTTACTATCTCCGCAACAACTCGTACTATCTGACCGCAAATCTCGTCCTCGAGCAGACAGTCGCCTGTCTGCACTATCTTGTGGGAGGAGGATTGGTACATTCCGTTTATCATTTTTCCGCCAACCATACCGAATGCGGACTGCACCTTGTTGCGGTAGTGAAGGGGAACGTCCATTCCGTGTATCTCGTCCACACGGCAGAATTTACCCATAAGCGAAATAACGTCTGCCATTTTTTTGCTTAACTGCTGGTTGTAGGTCAGATTAAGCATCTGGCATCCGCCGCACTTTTTCTGAACGGGACAGTATAGTTTTTCGGTGTTCATGTTTTATATCTCCTTGCCGTAAACCGTTTTGTATATCTGCATTACGGCAGATTCGCAATTATCCAATTTGCGGGGATAGCTTAATATTTTTAATTCCACCTCATTACCGCCTTCTCGGTAAGAGGGCTGTATATAGGGAAATTCGTTAATATAAAATCCGTTGCGCTTGTAAAAATTCAGCCTGCGGGCGGCAATATCGGTGTGGGGCGGCTCTGCCTCAAGCACTATTGAGCCCAACAGCTTTTGTGCTTCCGCCAGACCTTTTCCTCCGTATCCGCAGTTACGGAATTCTTCGCATACAACAAAATGCTCCGCAAAATAAAAACCGTTAAGCTTCCATACCGTAAGGTATCCCACGGTCGTGCCGTGAAGCACAAGCTCGTATACACAGTATTCTTTTTTATTTAATATTTCTTTTGCGTTTTCTCGCGGACGTATCTCGTCTGTAGGAAAGGATTTTTCCATTTCCGTATACATTCTGTCAAACCCGCAGGGACTCATAGGTACAAGCTTCATTTCACACGTCTCTTTTAAAATTTCCGAACACCTCGTTTACCTTTGAAAAGCTTGCAAAGGTATCGGGGTAGCTTTTTATTATCCTCATCATCTCACCCAGCTGACGCTTGTTGATAATGCATACCAGCATATACTTGTCCGTATCCGAATACACGCCGTGAACACGTATCTCGGTAACACCGCGCTTTAATCGGGTGAGCAGTAATTCCGAAAGCTCCTCGGGGTGGCCTGTTACAATTTCAAATTTATATCCGTTTTTAATACCGCTCAGACCGCGGTCAACAATAATATTTGCAATAAAAAGGTTTAGCAGGGTGCAAATAACGGGGGTGACCTTCATGCCGTAAACAAAAAAGGCAATAGCCACCACGCTTGAATCCATAACAAAAGAAACGTACGCAATATTCTGCTCGGGACGGGCATGCTTTATCAAAGCGGAAATTCCGTATGTTCCTCCGCTGGCACCGAAGCGTTTCAGCATCATGGAAAATCCCGCGCCGGAAATAACGCCTGTTGCAATAGACGCAAATATTATATTAAAATCCTCGCCGCTAACAGCAAGACAGTAAGGGCTTGCGCCAAAAAGGCCGTATATTTCGGGCATAGCGGATTGCACCGCCATATACAGAATAAGCATTAATCCCAGCTTTTTGTCTATTATTATGCTCACCAGTATAAATATGGGCATATTGAACAGCACCATAAGCAGTGACCAGCTTATTTTGCCGTCCAGCAGGTGATAGGTTATGGTTGCAAGACCGCCTACACCTCCGGGTGCGAATCCGTTGCTGTTCTGAAAAAAGTGGTATGCCGTACCCACTATCATTCCTGCAATAACTGCGCAGAGAATATCAAATATAAGCCGTTTGGCCCGGGAATCCTTTTTCATTTTTCCTCTCGCTTTTACTCTTTGTACTTTTTCGCCAGACCGCCCTCGGCTGTCTCGCGGTAGATGACCTTAAGGTCCTTTCCGGTTTCGTACATGGTATCTACTATCATATCAAAGCTTATTTTTCTGGAATCCGCCAGAAAATCCGCCAAATTAACTGCGTTCAGCGCTCTCATCGCCGCAATTGCGTTCCTCTCAATGCAGGGTATCTGCACCAGACCACCGATAGGGTCGCAGGTAAGCCCCAGATGATGCTCAATCGACATTTCCGCCGCGTATTCTATCTGGTCAAGATCCAGTTCATACAATTCCGCCGCCGCAGCCGCCGCCATAGCGCAGGCAGTACCTATTTCTGCCTGACAGCCGCATTCCGCACCGCTTATGGAAGCGTTTGTTTTAATCAGATTTCCCACAACGCTTGCCGCCGCCAGACCCCGCAATATCTGAGTATCCGTAAAATTCCGCTTTACCTGCAGATATTTAAGCACCGCAGGCAGTACGCCGCAGGCACCGCAGGTAGGCGCGGTAACTATAAGTCCGCCTGCCGCGTTTTCCTCGCTTACCGCATAGGCATAAGCGCATATAAGACGGTTGGTTTTGGTTTCCTCGCTTTCGTCAATATGCTTTTGACGGTAGAGGTATCTGGCTTTTCTCTGCAGTCCCAATCCGCCGTGAAGAGTGCCCTCAGCGGCAATACCCCGCTTGACCGCGTCCTGCATTACTTCCCATACGTCGGCAAGATAATCCCAAATCTCCTTGCCCTCGCATTCCTCAACGTATTGCCACAGACGCATACCCTTTTCTCGGCAGTATTCGGATATACGGGTAAAGGAGTTTATGGGGTATACCTCCTCGTGCTCGCTGATCTCCTCGCCGTGAGCGATCACTTCGCCGCCGCCAATGCTGTAATATCTGACAACATCAGCATTTTCTCCGTTTTTGATTGCGATGAAATCCATAGTGTTGGGGTGGAAATCGGTAGGGGTATCGTAATCGAATACCAGCTCCAGCTTCTTTCCCTCAAACACCCTTTCCAGCGCCTCGTCGGTCATGTGTCCCGCGCCCGTCTTGGCAAGAGAGCCGTACAATATCACCTTGTATCCCTCTGCGTCGGGATGCTCGGAAAGAAATCTCCTTGCTGCGTGGACAGGTCCCATAGTGTGGGAGGAGGACGGTCCGGAGCCGATACGGTATAAATATCTTAAAGATTGCATTGTGTTTTTCTCCTTTTTATTCGGGCAGATAAAAGGTCTGCTCGGGGCCCGTGTCCTTCATTAAAAGCCTTTTGTCGCGGTGTTTCATAAGCAGATATATGCAGTATATATCACCGCTGCATCCGCCAAGGTGAAGCCCCAGCAGAAAAGCGGAGATAAAATAAAACACAGTGTCAAAATAAAAAAGCGCTATTGTGGCGGGAAGGAGTATTACCGTAAACACCACAAGAGGGGCGGCAACTGACACAAGGGCTGTCTTTCTGTACGTGTATATGTTGGGCACACCGCAGAATGCACAGCTCCAGCTTAAGCCAAAGGTCAGTTTTTCGCCGGTCATCGCCTTGTATGCAATACCGTGGACTATCTCGTGGAGCACGATATACACCACCATTGAGACCATAAAGATTATGTAGGGCGCCCAAAAGGTCTTGGTTATTTCGGAAATTAATAATTCACCTTTTATAATAACGGGAATTGCGCAAATCGCCATAATAACAAACAGCACACCGATGGCAATAAGATTCATAATAATTCCGAACCTTGCGCTCTTTGCGTTAATATGCTTTATCACACGGTACCCTTCGGGCAGGGTCTTTTCAAAGTTTTTCTGTTTCATTTTTTTGTTTCACCTCTTTTGTCCACTTGCGTTGGAGTAGCATGCTTGCTTACACAAGCGTAATATGTGCCACCGTGCGCGTGCATCAGATAGCTGTACACAGCTTAAAAAAAGCTTCTGTCAGCATCCATCATTTTAATAATATTATCCAAACCGTCCTCGCTGTTTAAGTACTGAATACCATCGTAACCCAAACCAATCACAAAATTAAACTCACTATCCATATATGTCCAAACAGATGCTTGTATAGTTATAGTGATGTTTTCCTCGATTATATCAAAAAAACCGTTATCAAAAAGGATTTGGCTGTTTTGGGGTATGATCTCAACGCGAACAGAGCGTTTGCTACCTTCGGGCAAAATGTCAATAAATACGGTTTTTCCTTTGAAATAACTTCCATCGTGTATACCCTTGGTGTATTTTACTAAACGCCCATTGTATTCGTTCTCAAAGAATATTTGATTTACTGTAGCATTGCAGGATTCATAATTATCAATGTTGCTCAAATGCTTATACATTACGCCGTTGTATCCGCAAGAGACAAAGCACACAGCACACAGCACGCTCAAAATGAGCAGAAGCATTCTTTTTCTCATTTTTGTTTCACCTCAAAACCAGTGGTCTTTCATTTCTTTTAAGAATTCTTTTGTTATAGGGTATCCTGCACTTTCACCTATCACCGCGTCCACTCCGCAATAGGGGCACAACGCCGTCTTGCCTCCGTCGGCAAATTCGGTTATTTTTTCGGGCGAATACACCTCAAGACAGTAAAAACAACCGCAAACATCGTCTTTTTCAAGCATTTTTCTGTTGTTTGAGCAGCATCCGTGTGCGGCTATAACGTCAGGTTTAACGCTTGGGGCGAGAAGACTTTTGATAACGGATATTGTTTGTTTCTGTTTGGCTGTCATATTTTCCGTATCGGCTTTTTCTGCCTCGCACACGTGGATATGCTCGTGATATATGAACAGGTCTTCTTTGCTGTTTATGCGGGCACTCAAAGGATAGCACATATAGCATTCGTCAGTGAAATCAATGCAACGATTTTGCACAGGCGTTTCGGCTACGTAATATAGTTCACCGTCATAGGATATAATGTCACCGACCTTAAACAAAATCGGCATATTACATACTTCAAAAAAAGGAAACAAAGGGGTAATTCCTCTTTTGAAAAAGTATTTATTATATACATCTTTTGCATTTTTACCTGGGCAACCGCAGATTTTAATATCTTCTATTGCGGCTTCAAGCAACGCTTTTTCCTGTTCGTCGTTTGTGTCTTCAGCCAGCATTGTAAAAATCAAATAAATCTCGTTACGGGTTTTTATATATTCCGAGAAGATCGTAGCTTGCTGAAGTACGGATAAACACGGAGGATTATTATCCAGATATTCGCGCATATCCTTGGAGGGCATACATTTTAGCATTTTGGTAAGAAATGCGTAGTTGGAAACATTTTGCCCTTCCATAAAGACAATAACAGCTTTTTCCGCTTCTTCTAATTTGTTCAAATGAAAATGGGCGCAAACCACTCCGTCTTCGTTTTTTACGTAAAAAGGAAATGAAACTCCGTCATAAAACAGTTCAAAATATTTCCCTTGGTACTTTCCGTGCAAAACGGTAAAAACACTGTCGCTTTTATGTCCAAATTCTTTTGAACTGCATAGGGTTACGGGATATTTCTCTTTAATGCGCTCGTAGATCAAAGTGATGTCTGATTTCATTTTTACTCCAATACTTTTATAATCTCGATCTTTCCGATAATGTGGCGGTTAAAGTTTTCAAGCTCTTCGGCGGAAATCCACATTTCTTGGTGGTAAGATGCGCCTACGGTCTGTACTGCAAATTTTGAGATATATTCGTCGTCAACGGTAAAACGGGTAACAAAGCCTTTGTAACCGGAATTTTCGTCCTTTGTGTTCCATTTTCCCGCAATTTCTTCCGCATATTTTTGGTTAAGAACGGGGTAGAATATAGGCTGCCAATCTAACCTCGGCGGAAACGCAGTGAACCCGCTTGCTTCAATCAGTTCTTTTTCTTTTACCCCGACAGGTCGGTATAATACCATAGCGCTTTCTCCCTTTATCAAAAATCGTTTTTGCCCGACATAAACTCTTTAATCCATATTATTGCGATTTCGGTGTTTACTGGGTGAGAATGGAAATATCTTTCGTCAGGCGATTTTTCAAAAAGCTCTGCGGAGAAAACGTACAGGTCGTCCTCTTTATATAAATCAAACCTTCTGTCTGCCCCCGTTCCGCGAATCACCGGCACGTCGATGGTGTATCCGTCGTTCAAAGCAAAAGTGGTCGTAAAGACCAGATCGCAGTCATTTTTTAATTGGTCGTATATTAATTTCAGGTCTTTCATAAAATCACTTGTTTTTGTTAATCTCAAAAACATTCTAATTTGTCTGCGTAGACAATAAAATCCAACAGCTCATTCTTTTCGAACAAGAGGTGTATTTCATATCCATCACCGGATTTGTATGATTCGTTATACAAAAACCGTGCGCTGTGTAAAGGCGCGTCCTGTTTAATTATCTTGCAATTTATCATTCGTATTGTGGTTGCTTTCGCAAATAGTCCGCCGCCGTCAAAAGTCAGTGTAATATCGTTTCCTCTTTTTCTGCAGGATACTACGTTGCAGTCATGCAGGCTTGCAATATCTTCATCAAAAGACAGCTCCCGGTGTTGTTTTTGGTATTCGATATGCGTTTTTATATAATCCTTACGTGCCGAGGCAAACCTTTTTTCGTTTTGCTTGCAGTACCTTGTTATTTCTTGTTTAACTTCCTGCGATGCAATTCCCAAAGCTAATACTCTGATATCGGCTACTTTTTGTAAAATGTCATCGGGAAGATTCTCTTTGAACGTGTTAAGTCTTACAGAAAACGTTTTTTCAAAATTTGCTTTTGCTTGTTCGGGATCAAAAGGAGGTCTGTTGGCGAAAATCACCTTGGCTTTCTCACGTTGTTCGAAATAAACCTTTTTGGCTTGCTCGGATTCGTTAATAAAATCGCCGCGAGGCTCTTCGGGCCAGATATCTTCAAATTTGAAGAGGTAGCCTGTTTTAAGCAAATTAACATATTTGTACTCTTTGCGTTTATATAGCTTCTTAAAATAATCTTCGGAAAAAGTCTCAGCATTTTTCGAAATTCGCAGTGATGAATGAAGATAATCGTTATACCGCATTGCTTTATACAGTTCTTTAGTAAAATACCGCATTTGTTTCTATACTCCTTTCGAATTGTATTTTCTTGTTCCCCGATTTAAGGATTGCTTTCGAAATATGTGGATTCCAGTTCATCAAGAACAACGTGGCGCACATCGCCTGTATGCTCTATGAACACACCGTCTCCACAGTTGTCTCTTTAGGTAGGGAATTTGCCAGTCTTATTTTTGCCACAATTTAAGCTAACTTAGCGAAATGATTTTTCTGCAGATTTTACCTGCCAGTTGAATTTTTCTCTAAAGTCGTGGAAACATTCCGCACATATCCAATAATACATATCTTCGGTACAATAGAACTCGCAGTTTTTGTCTGTCAGTGCTTTCTCCCAACAGAATTCGCAGTGTTCGTGCCAAAAGTGTTGTATCTTATCCCCGTCAAGATATTCCGCTCCGCGATTGGTTTCTGCAACAAATCGTTCTGCGTAACGGGTTATCTTTTGATAGAAGGTATTTTTATTTCTGCATGCGGTCTCCCAAAATTCCGGGAAGGTGACTTTATAAAGTGTTACGTTTGACAAATATTCTTCTTGACCGTTCAGTCTCCAATCTTTATTCATATTACAAACACCTTTTCTAATGTCATAAAATAGAAATTTACTAAAACAAGGTCTTAAGCATAACCTTATCCCATACAGACAAAAGCGTGTCATCGTCTACTACTGCGTTTTCGATCAGTTCGTAAACACTGTCAAAACTCTGCTCGCTTTTATTATCCCATAAAGAAACATATTTTTCGGATCTGTCGCGGGAAATGAAATATTCTTTTCCGTTAATCTTAAACTCTAATTCTCTGCCATAATCAATCACGTGGATCAAAGCAGCAAGAGATTTTTTATCGTATAATTCTCTAACGATCATATCGTGTAAGTCTAATTTCATTTTTGTTCCTTTCGTTTATCTTTATTTCTCGCCAAATAAACAATACCATAGTTTGTGACTTGTTTAGTCAGAAGGGCTTACAAATTATGAATTACTTAAATAAATGTGGTAAAATCTTCGTTCTGAAACAATCTTCGCAACAATACTTGCCAATTAGACCGTATGGATGCTCTTTTATATAATTAGATAACTCTTCCACTTCTTTGATATCGTAGTCTGTAATCTCGTGCGCTTCATCTGCAGAAGGAATAATAAGACTTTTTTTGCAAAAGAAGCAATATGTTAACATAGCCATATTATCTATATCCTCCGTTATAATTATTTTTACCTACTTAAACAAACAACACTTTCCACGTGTCCTGTTCTCGGGAACAGGTCAAAAACGGCGGCATTGGTTACGATATATCCCTTTTCCGCAAATATTTTTATATCTCTTGCCAGCGTTGCGGGGTTGCAGGA
>JAZSIT010000168.1:0-2887 GCA_045533895.1 Eubacteriales bacterium | reverse complement strand
AACCTTAAGAATATTGATGTAGATTTCCCTTTGGGCAAGCTTATATGCGTTACCGGCGTTTCGGGAAGCGGAAAATCTTCTTTGGTAAACTCTGTTCTGTGCGAGGGCGCGGCAAGAGCTCTAGGCAGATTGAGCGCAAATCCGGGTAAATGCGACGGTATTATAGGACTTGAAAATATTGATAAAGTCATTCAAATAGACCAGTCTCCCATAGGACGCACTCCCCGTTCCAACCCTGCAACCTATACGGGTATGTTTACGGATATCCGTTCTCTCTATGCTTCCACCCCCGACGCAAAGGCGCGGGGCTACAAGGAAGGCAGATTTTCCTTTAACATCAAGGGCGGCAGATGTGAAGCCTGCGAAGGTGACGGTACAATAAAAATAGAAATGCATTTTCTTCCCGACGTTTATGTTAAGTGCGACGTTTGCGGAGGCAGACGGTACAACCGCGAAACGCTGGAGGTAAAATACAAGGGCAAGAATATTTATGACGTTTTGGAAATGACGGTAGACGAGGGAATGGAATTCTTCGCAAACTACCAGTCTATCTTCCGCCGCTTAAAGACTCTTTCCGAGGTAGGTCTGGGCTATATTAAGATAGGTCAGTCCTCCACCACCCTTTCCGGCGGTGAGGCGCAAAGAGTAAAGCTTGCAACCGAGCTTGCGCGCCGCAGCACGGGAAAGACCTTGTATATTCTTGATGAGCCCACCACAGGTCTCCACAGCTATGACGTTGATAAGCTCAACGATGTGCTCCACCGTCTTGTGGATACGGGCAACACAGTTGTGGTTATCGAGCATAATCTTGACCTTATAAAAACTGCCGATTATATTATCGACCTTGGGCCCGAGGGAGGCGACGGCGGCGGTACCGTTATTGCCTGCGGTACTCCCGAAGAGATTGCAAAGTGCCCACACAGCTATACGGGTCAATTCTTAAGAAAGGTGCTTAAGCAATGAAAAAGATATTTTTGTTAATTCTTATATCCGCCCTTTTGCTTGCTTCCTGTAACGGGGGTGAGAGCGAGGTGTCTGTCCCTGCCGCTTCCGCGCCGGAGGAAAGCAAGGAGGTATCCGTGCAGGTATCCGAGCCCGAGGAAAGCGAAATAAGCGAGGAAAGCGTATACGTTCCCGTGAATTTGTTTGAAAAATCGGCAATGATAGGGGACGGCAAGCTTCAGTTTGATTTTAATCCCACTTATGCGTCCAACGAATTTTCAAATATAAAGACCTTTATGGATACCTTGTATTCATCGGGTAATTTCACCTTTCCCGTAGACGAAAAATACGTTTTTTCGGATAATTATTCGGGCAGGGCGGGGGACTATTTCTCCTTTGTGTATATCGACCTTGAGACAGGCTGTTCGCTGGCGTATAATCCCGATATTATCTACCAGACTTGTTCTGTAATCAAGCCGTCTCTTGCGGTGTATATTCTTAAAAAAGGCGTGGATTTAAGCGAGAAAATAACCATAAATTCCTATGCAGGCGGTTCGGGCGTGCTCAAAAAATCGGATATAGGAAAATCTTTTACCGTAGAATATCTTATTGAGATAATGATAACCGAATCGGATAACACTGCCTACGTTCATCTGCTCAAAAAGTACGGACAGCAGGAATTTTCCGATTACCTCGCTTCCATCGGCAATAAAAACACCAACGTAGGTGCGCCTACCTGGTATAAATTCGGACTTATCTCCACCCGTGACCTTGCTTGTATGATGAAGGACGTTTACGATTTTTCCACACAAGGCGAGGCAGGCAAGTGGGTACTTGAGCTTATGCAGAGGACCAGCTATAACGAGCTTATCACCTCCATCGAATGCGGTATACCCGTTGCCCATAAATACGGCGAGGACAACGGAATCGAGCCCTCTTTGCACGATGGCGCAGTGTATCTTGGCGAGCATCCCTACGTTTTGGTAATATTAAGTAAAAGCGACGTAAACAGCGACGTTTCCTATGATAAATTCAGAGCAATATCCGTGCTGGTAAACCGGTTCCACTGCGCAATGCACGGCGGAGCAGACGAGTTTGCCGCACCTGAAGAAATCGGAGAATAAAAATGAAAACAGATAGATACGCCCACTTGCTGTCCCGCGTTGAAAAGCCGGGCAGATATACGGGCAATGAATATGGCGAAACGCACAAAAACCTTGATGATATCGATACTCGTATGTGCTTCTGCTTTCCCGATACTTACGAGATAGGTATGTCCAATCTGGGCATGAAGATACTTATGGGTGCTGTCAACCGACTGGATGGCGTTTGGTGCGAAAAAGCCTTTGCCCCTTGGGTGGATATGGAAGCTCTTATGCGTGAGACGGGTACAAAGCTTTTCTCTCTTGAGACCGGCGACCCTCTTACGGATTTTGATATCGTGGCTTTCACTCTCCAGTATGAGCTTTGCTATACCAATATGGTAAATATGCTTTCTCTTGCAGATATACCTCTTTATGCGCGGGACAGAGGGGAGGAATATCCTCTCATTATCGCAGGAGGCCCCTGCTCATATAATCCCGAGCCCGTCGCTGATTTTATAGACGTTTTTTCCATCGGCGAAGGGGAAGAGGCTATTCCCGAACTGGTAGAGCTTTACCGTGAGTGCAAGAAAAAGGGTCTTTCCAAAAAGGAATTTCTTTATAAAATAGCCACCGAGCACGAGGGCTTTTACGTACCTTCCCTTTATGACGTTACCTATAACGAAGACGGAACTATAAAGGCGTTCACCCCTCACGACGGCGTTCCCGCAAAAATAACCAAGCGTATTATAAAGGACCTTGACAAGGTGTATTATCCCACCGACGCGGAGGTGCCTTATATCGAAACGGTGCATGACCGTATCGTTATGGAGATATTCCGCGGCTGTATAAGAGGCTGCCGC
>JAZSIT010000014.1:0-2124 GCA_045533895.1 Eubacteriales bacterium | reverse complement strand
ACCCCAACGGTGACGGTACCGGAAACGCAGGCAAAACCGTTGAAGGCGAATTTGCCGAAAACGGTTTTGATAACCCCATTTCCCACTTAAGAGGCGTTATCTCTATGGCACGTGCGCAGGCTTACAACAGCGCAAGCTGTCAGTTCTTTATCGTGCACGAGGACAGCACCGAAAGTCTTGACGGAAAGTACGCCGCTTTCGGTCACGTTATTAGCGGTATGGAAGTAGTAGACGAAATATGCGAAACCGTGCCCCAAGGCTATAACGGCGCTACCGATCCTGATGACCAGCCTATTATCAAAAGCATAAAAATACGCACGGAAGAAAAGAAATAATAACAAAAACGCCCGATATGCTCGGGCGTTTTTTATTCCAGCTGTTTTTTTAATTTTTCCATTATCCTTTTTTCCATACGGGATATTTTTACTTGGGTACAGCCCAGAAGCACGCCGGTCTGCTGTTGGGACATACCGCGGTAAAAGCGGCAATCCACAAGTATACGTTCCTCTTCGGAAAGGGTTTCCACCGCCTGACGTAAGGCGATGCGCTCGGTAAGAGGTGAAACATGGTCTTCGCCGATATATTCTTCCACCGTTTTTTCGCCCACAGGCGCGGAAAAGGACATTATGGGCAGAGCGCAGTCGAGCGCTTCAAGGGTTTGCTCCTCGGAAAGAGAGCATTTTTCCGCCAAAACCTTAAGTGTTGGCTCTTCACCTGTTTCCGCAATAATGCTTTCCCGCATTTTAAGTACTAACCGTCCGCGCTTTTTCAGCTCGCGGGATACTTTAACAGTGCCGTCATCACGCAGAAACCGTTTTATTTCCCCCGTAATGAGAGGAACCGCATAGGTAGACAGAACCGTCTCCTTTTCGGGAGAAAAGCCTCGTATGGCTTTTATAAGCCCTATGACACCAAGCTGGATAAGGTCATCTGTCTCGCATCTGTCTCGAAATCGGAAAGCGATGGACTTCACCAAGCCCATATTCTCTCTTACAAGAATATCCAAAGCCTGCTCGTCTCCATTTTGTGCCGCCAGGATAAGCTCGACGGTATTTGGATTACGGACGAACAATTTTCTTCACCAGCCGTACGGTAGTCCCCTTTCCCACACGAGAAGACACGGTCATTTTATCACAAAAGCTTTCCATTATCGTAAAGCCCATTCCGCTTCGTTCCCCCGCAGGGTCAGAGGTATACAATGGAGTAAGCGCCTGATTTATATCGGGAATGCCGCAACCTTTATCCCGTACCGTTATCACCGTGCGTCCGTCGGCGTAATACGCGCCCGTTATGTATACGGGACAATACCCGGATGCATCACGATATGCGTGAACTATACAGTTGGTGACCGCTTCGCTTACAGCCGTCTTTATATCTGCAAGGTCTGCAACGGTGGGGTCAAGCTGGGATACGAATGCCGCCGCCACCATACGGGCATAGCCTTCGTTTATACTTTTTGCGGGAAATTCCGCCTTGAAACGGTTTATGGGGTTTTCCTTCATTTTGTTTCCTCCTTTTTAATGGGCATAAGAGTATCTATCCCAGCCAAACGAAGCACCTTTTCCACTCGCTCGGACGGGTTTACCACCACCGCGCTTCCGCCGGACGAGCGCATTTTTTTAAGTCTTCCCATTACCAGACCAAGCCCCGACGAATCGCAAAAGGAAATGTCCGAAAGGTCCAGCGCAAGTCCCTGTGCCTTTACACGGTCTATCTCGGAGTCTATTTCATTACGAGCCATTACTGCAGAGTGATGGTCTATCTCCCCGTGGAGGGATGCGGTAAGCGTGTTGCCCTTTAATTTGTAATCGATATACATATTTTTTACCTCCTGTGCATACATATAATACTATATGGTATACGCATATTATGTCCGTTTTTGCGGCAGACAATACAAAAAGCAGGCTCTTTTATAATAAAGAACCTGCTTTTTAACGTTATTTGTTTTTATTTCTTAAAACTCGCCCAGAATTATTCTGTCTTTTGTCTTGTCCGCTTCGGTAACGTATAATCTGTACCATGTCATAAAGGCGATGACTGCCCATATCTGACGGTAATAATCTCCCTTGCCGGAAGCGTGCTTTTCAAGAAGCTCTATAATATATTTTTCATCTATAAACTGAG
>JAZSIT010000047.1:0-26231 GCA_045533895.1 Eubacteriales bacterium | reverse complement strand
GCATACAACTATTCTATGGCGAGCAACTATAACCGTATTCCCCGTCCCGCAATGGTTGCGGTGAGAGGAAGCGAAAAGAAAATTATAATAAAGCGCGAGACCTACGAGGATATAATTAAGAACGATATTATATAAAAGGAGTAAGGTGCGATGAAGAAGTTTGCAAAAACCGCCCAAAAAACGGCAGTTATATCGTTAATACCGCTTATTATTACCGTAGTGATATATCAGATATCCTTCTTCACCAAAATCGCAGATTATTATACAAGCACCACCTGCTATCTGATAGCGGCGGTGGCGTTTTTCAGCTATTATTCGTTGTTTAAGCAGACGGTAAAATATGACGCCGATTTGCGCATTCCCTACCTTGAAAAGGGCGGAATGAGCTTTAAGGAAAAGCTTGGGTTCGTGTTCAAAAAATGCGAGTTCTGGACGGTTGCTCTGTTTACATCCGCGTTGTTTACCGTTGTTCCTCTCAAGGCGTTTACCGTTGCTTTTGCAGGCGGAAAAACGGATATATTATCCAAGTTGAAGATATTGGCTTTCTGCGTGCCTCTGTTTGTTTTGCTGGGCGTTGCCGCGACCTTTACAGCTATAAAGGATTGGGAAAAAGGCACCACCAAGAAAAAAGGATATTCCACCGTGGCGTATATTGAGGAAGTTGCAATTATCGCCGGCGTATATTCCATGGGCGGTGTGGTACTCACAATGGTGTTTCCTTATTTCAGCGGTGTGGGAAATATATTTGCAAGTCTCGGAAGCAGCGGTGTGTTCAGCAAGAATACGATTATTACCATAGTCTGCGTTATATGCGGAATAATTATCATACCCCCTGCGGTGAGAGCGGTGCGCGGTCTTGTAAAGCGCAAAGCATTTATAAAGCAGCTTGAAAAATCCTGTAAAGACAAGGGCTACACCTTGTCCGACATAAAGGTGCCTTACAGCTCGTTGTTCAGCCCTTATGCGGGAGAAAGCTTTACCGTTAAAACAGATAGAAAGACGTATTCCTGCAAGCTGATGTGCGGTATGAGAAAGAACGTGCCCATGCTGTTGTATGAAAACGGCACGGGAGAGTATATCCACACCCTGAGCATCGGCAGAAAGGGTGCGAGAATAGAGATATTCCGTTACGTTAAGAAATTTAATTTCGGTTATGACAGCGAGAATGATAAGGTGCTTATCGTAGTGCCCGTGCCGAGATTCGTTCAGATGAACAAGGCAGGCAAAATATTTGAAATGGATAACGGCGAGATTATAGGAGATTACAAGCTGTTTGCCGGAACGGGATTTATCAACGCGCTGGAGCGCGAATGTATCGACGGCGCCAGAAATAAAAATCTGTATAAGTACATATAAAGAGTATAAAGAAAAAGGGCTGAAGCCTCAGCCCTTTTTTGTTTATCAATTTACAATCTTACATTCACTTCCGTGCCGTCGGAGGCGCGGACATCCACCAAAGTCCATTTTTTATGTTTGCGACGGCATCGGTTTATCTCGCGGAAAAGGGCGCGGCACGCCTTGGGCGAAATGGTCTTTTCCCCTTCCCCGTCAAAAATCTTATGTATTATCTTACTTCCTGCAAGAGTGGCGGTTATGGGATTGAAGATCAGACACGAAGGAAGCCAAAGAGAAAGCTTATGGGAAGCAGAACGTATTTTTATCTTCATTATTCCACAAATACTTCTACAGTATCGCCGTCTGCGGAGTTTACCTCCACCAGCTTACCGATGACGCCTTTATCTATGAGATTGAATATCTTTTCAAAATCAATCTTTTGTGCAACGCCTGCTTCTATGCCGAAATTGTCCATAGGAACTCCGCTTTCTATAAGCACCTTTATGAGCGACACGGGCAGGTTTACGTTAACCTTATCTCCTCTGTAAGAATTGACTCTGACACGGAGCATCATTTTGTCCATATCCTTGCGCTGTTCTTCGGGCACAACAGCGACAACGGGCTCTTTCTCGCCGGAAAGAAGTGTATCCGTGGTGACGCCGAGAATACCTGCAAGCTGAGGAAGCAGCATTATATCGGGGCAGGAAATATCGTTTTCCCATTTGCTTACTGCCTGTGCTGAAACTCCCATAGAGGTTGCAAGCTCCTCCTGAGTAAGACCTTTTTCTTTACGAAGGGATGCTATTCGTTGACCGAGTGTATTTTTCATTTTAGTTTTTTCCTTTCCTGTTTGGTATGTGTCTATTCTACAGCCACAAACCGCAAAATAACAGCGACCAACGGTTGTTGCAGGTAAACCAAACAGATAGTTTTATATAAACCAACGGTTGTATTGTACCAAAAATGGTCTGAAAAAGCAATTATTTTGTGTTTTTACGGGAATAATTCCAATGAAAGGCAGGTAAGAAAATGAAAAGCATATTTGAAGACGCAAAAAATATTGAAGACGAAATAATTGCCCACAGACGGTATATCCACCAAAATGCCGAGACGGGGTTTGATACACCAAAAACAAAAGCATATATAATCTCCCGTCTGCGGGAGATGGGATATACGCCCGAGGAATGCGGAAAATCCGGAGTAAAGGCGGAGATCGGAAAGGGTGAAAAGTGTGTTTTGCTGCGGGCGGACACAGATGCATTGCCTATAAAAGAAGAAGCCGAGCTTCCCTACCGAGCGAAAGAAAATATGCACGCCTGCGGACACGATATGCATACCGCGATGCTGTTGGGTGCGGCAAAATTATTAAAAAAACGGGAAAAGGAATTAAACGGAAAGATAGTCCTTATGTTTCAGCCGGCGGAGGAAATACTGGAGGGCGCAAAAGACATGATAGAAAGCGGCGTGCTGGAGGGCGTTCAAAAGGCGATGATGCTCCACGTCATCACGGGAGTTGAGATACCGTCGGGCACGGTTATTGTGTCCTCACCCGGAGTGAGCGCGCCTGCCAGCGACCATTTTACAGTGAATATATACGGAAAAGGCTGCCACGGTTCTGCCCCTTGGCAGGGAGTGGACGCGCTCATGATATCCGCCCAGATAATAAACGGACTGCAGATACTACAATCCCGCGAAATCGAAGCGCGGGAGGAAACGGTGTTAACAATAGGCTATGTTCAGGCGGGGAGCACAGGAAACGCTGTTGCAGACACGGCGGTAATAAAAGGCACGGCAAGGTCGTACAGCGAAAAAACAAGAGAATATCTACAAAAACGGATAAAAGAAATATGCTGCGGTATAGCGCAGACATACAGAGGAAACGCAGAAGCAATCTTTACGTCGGGCACACCGCCTATGATAAACGAAAAGGAAATATCCGAAAATGTATATAAAAACACACTTGAGCTTTTGGGGAAGGACAAGGTGCTGACCACCGCTATGATAAGCCCTGACGGACGGGTGGCACGTGGCGGCGGAAGCGAAGATTTTGCATATATAAGCGAAAAGGTTCCGTCGGTAATGGTGTCATTGACCGCAGGGGAAAAGGAAAAGGGATACGCCTACCCCGTCCACCACCCAAAAGCAACCTTTGACGAAAGCGTACTCCCCATCGGCGCCGCCGTCTATGCGTGGAACGGAATGACAATGCTTAATGATGAATGAGAAATGAGAAATGAGAAATGAGAAATGAGAAATAATGGGAGTTTTTGGTCAGCAGACCAAAAACTACAAATTATATGAAACAAAACTACCGTCAGCGAAGTGAGGGCGGGGAGGTTGAGGTCAGAACGCGGGTTTTACGAGCGTGGCGTAGTAGTCTACGGCTAGCGAAGTAAAAACGCGTAGAAAACGCAAAATAAAAAGGAATTTGTGTTAAACAAATTCCTACATATTTACAAAACAAAAATGCGAGAGATATATTATAACCTCTCACATTTCTAAATACGGTATTATATTTTTTGCGTTTTTGGTCTGACCCAAGATACACGCCCGAATTAACCGCCGAGGTAGGCTTTTATAACCGCCTCATCATTAAGTAATTCCTCGCCGGTGCCGCTGCGTACGATAAGTCCCGTTTCCAGCACGTATGCGCGGTTTGCAACGGAAAGCGCCTTTTTTGCGTTCTGCTCAACAAGCAAAACGGTGGTGCCTGCTTTATTTATCTCGGTTATCATATCGAAAATAGTGTTAACGTACAAGGGAGACAGACCCATACTGGGTTCATCAAGCAAAATAAGGGAGGGCTTGGACATAAGAGCACGGCTCATTGCCAGCATCTGCTGTTCACCGCCGGAAAGGGTGCCTGCGATCTGCCTGGAGCGCTCCTTAAGAATGGGAAAGCGAGCATAAATCTCCGAAAGAGTCTGCTCTTTTTCCGCTTTGTCACTTCTGGTATAGGCGCCCATTTTAAGGTTTTCCGCAACGGTAAGCTCACAGAAAATTCTACGTCCCTCCGGTACCTGTGCCATTCCCAAAGGAACCAGCTTGTGAGGAGGAATATGAGTTATATCCTTGCCGTTGTAGGTAACCTTGCCGTTTGCCTTGGGAATAAGGTTGCAAAGTGAATGCATTATAGTGGTCTTGCCTGCGCCGTTTGCGCCGATAAGCGCCACGATCTCGCCCTGATTTACCTCAAAGGAAACACCGCGGATGGCGCGGATAAGCCCATAAGATACTTCAAGATCTTCAACTGTAAGTAAAGCCATTTATCTTTGTTTCCTTTCAGTTTATTCGCCAAGGTACGCCTTAACTACGTCGGGATGGCGGAGCACCTCTTCGGTGCTGCCCTGCGCCAGCGTTGTGCCGAAGTTAAGAACGGTAAGCTCATCGCACAGACCCGAAACAAGGCTCATATCATGCTCGATAAGAAGCACCGTCATATCAAACTCGTCACGGATACGGCGGATAGTCTCGGTAAGCTCTGCGGTCTCCTGCGGGTTCATACCTGCGGCAGGCTCATCAAGCAAAAGCAATTTGGGGTTAGTTGCCAGCGCACGCGCCATTTCCAGTCTGCGCTGGGAGCCGTAAGGCAGATTTGATGCTACGGTACGGCGTTCATCATCCAAGCCGAAAACGCGAAGCAATTCTCTTGCGGCGGCACGCATCTGTTTTTCTGTGGAAAAATGACGGGGCAAGCGGAAAATGCTCTCAAAAATATTACAATTTGAGCTGTTTCCCATACCGACAAGCACGTTGTCGATAACCGACATATTTGAAAAAAGTCTTATATTCTGGAAAGTACGGGCGATGCCCTTTTTGTTGATCTCTGCAGGGGTTTTGCCTACAAGCTCCTCACCGTTAAGCAGGAAGGTGCCGGTGGTAGGACGGTAAACGCCGGTGAGCAGGTTGAAAACGGTGGTCTTGCCTGCGCCGTTGGGACCGATAAGTCCGTAAAGCTGGTTTTTCTTTATCTTAAGATTAATATCCTGCGCCGCCTTCAATCCTCCGAAGGAGATGCCGAGGGAGCGGGTCTCAAGTACGTATTCGCTCATTTCTTATCGCCCTCCTGTTTAACGCTTTCTTCGGGGATAATATCTGTGGAAAGCAATGCATCCATAGGTATTTTTGTGGGAACCTTGGACCAGTCTGCGGTAGAGGGAGCCTCCATACCGCCCTCTTCCTTGATGCGGTGACCGCGGAATTTGACGATAAGATACTCCATAAGACGCTGAAAGCTGAATCTTGCACGTACCTTACGAAGCGCAGGTGCGTTGTTCCAGATAACGGCAACGATGAGAATGAGCGCATAAATAAGATACTTAAGCGCCGCAAGGTCGCCTGAAAGCTTGGTGGTAAGCTGAATGTTTATAAAGGTGAGAAGTGTTGCGGAAAGTATTGAGCCGGTAATGTTACCCATACCGCCCAGAACTACCATAACCAATATCTCAACCGAATAGTTGAATGAGAAAAATCCGTAATCTACAGGGGTGGTGTTATGACCGTATATAACGCCGGCAACGCCTGCGAAAAATGCGGCGATAACGAAAACAGCCAGCTTATAATAGGTTACGTTTACGCCCATTGCACGGGCGGCGATCTCGTTATCACGGATAGCCTGAATAGCTCGTCCGTGCTTACTCTTCATAAGATTCTGGGTTACAAAAACGGTAAACAGCGCCAGTACGAAGGCGATTACAAACAGAGTCTTGCCGTATTTACGGGTGGTAAGTCCCAACGCACCGCCGAATATTTCCTGATTCATAAAAACGGTACGGATTATCTCACCGAATGCGAGGGTAACGATTGCAAGATAGTCACCCTTAAGGCGAAGTGTGGGCAGACCGATGATAAGTCCGAACAATGCCGCGGCAAGTCCGCCGACAACCATTGAAAGTATCAACACAACAGTAGAATCGGGAATGACGGAATGAAGCATATTTGCAGTAAAGCAGCCGATATACGCGCCTGCGCACATAAAGCCCGCGTGACCCAGTGAAAGCTCACCCAAAAAGCCAACGACCAGATTCAAGGATACTGCAAGGATTATACTGTACGCGATCTGGGTAAGCATAAGTGCGGTAGAGCCCTTTACGCTGCCGGTAAATGCGATGATGGAAAATGGAACTGCCAGAGCGAGAATGAGGATATAATTTATCCAATGCTTAAGCTTGAATTTTTTCATTTTATACCTTCTCCCTTCTGGTCTTACCCATAAGTCCCGTAGGACGGACCATAAGAATGAGCACCAGCAGACCGAACTCGATTGCTGTGGTATAAGGAGACAAAGCGGGGATACTGGAGCATACCTTCTCGATAACGCCGAGTAAAATTCCGCCTACCATTGCACCGGGGATAGAACCGATACCGCCGATTACCGCCGCAGTAAAGGCTTTTATACCGGGCATTGCACCCAGAGTGGGGCTGACTGCAGGTATCTGCATAAGATAGAACACGGATGCGAATGCCGCCAGCGCAGAGCCGATGGCAAAGGTAAGAGTGATAATGGCGTTTACGTTGATACCCATAAGGGATGCCGCCGCCCTATCCTCGGATACAGCCAGCATTGCCGTGCCTGCCTTGGTCTTATTAATAAACAGAGTAAGCGCCACCATAATGATAACGCACATAGCCAAGGTAACGATGGAAGAAATACTTATGGACACACTCTCTGTTATCTTTATTGCTCCCCAGTTGCCGATAGTAACGGGGCGGGTGCCTGCGCCGTAGATAAGCTGAGCAATACTCTGAAGCAGATAGCTTACGCCGATAGCAGTAATAAGCACCGCCAGAGGGGAGGCGCCGCGAAGAGGACGATAAGCCACACGCTCGGTGACGATACCCAGAACGGTACATATAATGATTGCCGCAATAACTGCGGGAATGGGGTGGTTCATAAGGTAAAGCGTTGTGAAAACAGCATATGCACCCACCATTATAATATCGCCGTGAGCGAAGTTAAGCATTTTAGCAATGCCGTATACCATTGTATAGCCCAAGGCGATAAGTGCGTATATACCGCCCAAACACAGGCCGTTGATAAGTGTATTCATAAATACTCCTAAAACAAGAACTCGCAGAAAGGCAAAGCACTTAAAAACTTTGCCCTTCTGCAAAAAATTCCGATAAATAATTATTAATCGCGGTCAACGATAACAACCTGAGCGTCCTTGTTACAAGAACCGTCTGTACCCCAGGTCATATTCTTACCGGTAACGCCGTCATACTTGAAGGAACCGCCGGTGAAAACGGGACGGAGAAGATCTGCCAGATCGGAAGCGGAAATGGTAACGTCGTTAACGCCTGCCTGCTTCATAGCCTCGAAGAGGATCATCATAGCGTCATAACCGTCTGCTGCGAACTGGTTGGGAGCTTCGCCGTACTTCTTCTGGAAAGCGTCAACAAAGGATTTAACCTTTGCATCGGTGCTGTTTACGTCAAAGGGAGTGATGTAGCTTACAACTGCGGTAACGGTGTCATCAAGCTGACCCTTGATGCCGTCAAGACCGTCACAACCGAAAACGGGAACGTTGTACTCAAGCTGAGCTGCCTTCTTGCAAACGAGAGCTGCTTCGGTGTAATAGAAGGGGAGGAAGAGAACGTCGCATTCCTTAGCCTTGATCTCAGAAACCTGAGTGGAGAAGTCCTTGTTGGTCTCCTTGGTGAAGGTGTATACGAAGTAATCGGTATCCTTTGCCTTGCCGAGCTCGGTCATCTTTGCTTCAAAAGCTTCGTAAATACCTGCAGAGTAAGGATCGCTGGTATCATAGATAACGCCGATCTTGGTGTACTGTGCGGTAAGCTTTTCAGCTGCGATGGTACCCTGCTGAGCATCACCAAAGCAAACACGGAAAGCGTTTTCGCCAACAGCGATAACGTTCTCAGCGGATGCGGAGGGAGTCATAAACAGAACGCCGTCGTTGGTAGCTTCTGCACCAAAGGAAGCGCAGGAGCCGGAGGTTACGCTGCCGAGAGAAACCTGCATACCCTTTTCAAAAAGGGAGGTGTAACCGGTAGCAGCCTTATCAGCCGCAGCAACGTCGTCGATCATCTCAAAAGAGAAGAGAACGCCGTTAAGACCGCCGGCTGCGTTGATCTCTTCAAGAGCGATCATAGCACCGCGCTGAACAGCAACGCCGTAAACTGAGTTATCGCCGGTAAGAGGACCGGTAGCGCCGACAACGTAAGTGGTATTGTTTGCGGTATAGTTTGCTTCACTACAAGCGGTAAAGCAAAGCAGACAGAGAACTGTTGCCAGAACCGCACATGCAATTCTTAATGCTTTTTTCATAAGTAATTTTCCTTTCTGTTTAACAAGCAAAATATGAATGTTAGTCCATTTTATACTTCAAAGTGTGTTTTGTCAACCCTTTTTGAATAAAAAATTAACTTTTCCCGTCCAAGCACGCATAAAACCTAAATACAAGTGCGCATTTTTGTATAAATAAAAGCTCCGAAAGGATATTTATACCTGCAAAAAACGGTTTTTTGTGAAAAATAAAAAAAGACGGCGCTAAAAAATATCAAAATTCGTCAGAAAAACAAAGCACGGACTATTTACTTTTTCTACAATATATGTTATTATATGTCCGTATTGGACATCGCTTTGTTACTGACGGATTTTTGCGAAACAACGCAAGGGAGCAAGGCGAAATAAAAGCCGACCGTCTGGGCAGCCGAAGCGTGATTAATTCATTGGCAGAGGTATGCCTTTTTTTAATTTTCTTTTTCGGAGGAGCATTGTTTTATGAAAAAAGTTGCAATCATAATGGGAAGCGACAGCGATATGCCTGTAGTATCCAAAGCCGCAGATACCCTTAAGGCTTTGGGAATACCCTATACCATGCGCGTGTTATCGGCGCACAGAACGCCGGAGCAGGTACGTGTGTTTGCTACGGAAGCCCGTGAAAACGGATACGGCGTAATGATATGCGCCGCAGGTATGGCAGCTCACCTTGCAGGTGCGGTTGCCGCCGCAACTACTTTGCCCGTTATCGGTATCCCTATCGGCGGCGGAAAGTTTAACGGTCTTGACGCACTTCTTTCCACGGTACAGATGCCCTCCGGAATTCCCGTTGCTACGGTAGCGGTTGACGGCGCGGTAAACGCCGCACTTCTTGCCGCACAGATGATAGCTCTTTCCGACGATGAACTTGCCGCAAAGCTGGACGCAAAGAGACGCGCCGATGCGGAAAAAGTATTGGCTAAAGACGCGGCGTTAAACGCATAAACATTTTCAGCAAACAGAGAGGTATACATATATGGGTGGATTTTTCGGCGCCGCCTGCAAGCACGACGCAATCGAAGACGTATTCTTCGGCACGGATTATCATTCACATCTGGGCACTCGCCGCGGAGGAATGGCGGCATACGACCCCGTTAAGGGCTTACAGAGAGATATTCACAATATCGAGAACTCGCCTTTCAGAACCAAGTTCGAGCATATTTTTGAGGAGATGACGGGTACGTCCGCTATCGGCTGTATAAGCGACAGCGACCCGCAGCCTCTTCTTATACGTTCCGCATTGGGCAAATTCGCCATTTGCACTGTTGGTATAATAAACAATTCAGATGTGCTTATTGAAAAATATTTTAACGAAAGCAGCGGACATTTTAACGCAATGACCGGCGGCGCGGTAAATTCTACCGACCTTGCCGCCGCGCTTATAAGCCGAAAAGGCGATTTTGTTGAGGGAATAAAGTTTGTTCAAAATGAAATCGAAGGAAGTCTTTCACTGCTTATACTCAAAGACGACGGTTCTATTATAGCCGCCAGAGACAAGCTGGGCAGAACTCCCGTCCTTATTGGAAAAAACGAGGGCGGATATTGCGTTTCCTTTGAATCCTTTGCATACCAAAAATTGGGATATGAGGACGAGAAGGAGCTGGGCCCCGGCGAAATTGTTGAAATTACCTGCGACAGTCTTACCTGTCTTGCAAAGCCGGGCAAAAAATTAAAGATATGCGCTTTTCTTTGGTCCTATTACGGATACTCATCCTCTAATTACGAGGGAGTAAACGTAGAGCTTATGCGTTACCGCAACGGCGAGATAATGGCTGAATATGACAAAGCGTGCGGTGTTGCTCAGGATCTGGATTACGTAAGCGGTATGCCGGATTCGGGTATTCCCCACGCAATAGGATATGCAAACAAGAGTTCAGCCCCCTTTGCCCGTCCTTTTATTAAATACACTCCCACATGGCAAAGAAGCTTTACTCCCGCAAAGCAGGTGGACAGAAACCGCATTGCAAAAATGAAGCAGATACCCGTTCCCGAGCTGATTAAAGACAAAAAGCTTTTGTTTGTGGACGATTCTATAGTAAGAGGAACACAGCTTAAAGAAACGGTGGATTTTCTTTACGATAACGGCGCCAAGGAAGTTCACATGAGAAGCGCGTGCCCTCCCATAATGTTCAACTGTAAATATCTTAATTTCTCAAGAGGCAGAAACGAGATGGAGCTGATTGCACGGCGCACCATAGTTGAACTGGAGGGCGAGGAAGGGCTCAACCATCTCGACGAATATGTTGATTCTTCTACCGAAAGAGGAAAGAAGCTCCGCAATACCATTTGCGAGAGATTCAAGTTCTCCTCGCTGGATTTCCAGTCACTGGACGGAATAATTAAGGCAATAGGTCTGCCCGAGTGCGATTTGTGTACCTATTGCTGGAACGGTAAAGAGTAAAATACCCCCCACAAAAAGGTTTTTAGATAAGTAGGGGCGATTTCACAGGGTCCTCATAAATGTGTAATGCATTTATGGGGTGTGATTTGCGAATCGCCCGAAAAGACACCTAAAAAATAACTTTATTAAAAAACAATGCCAAAAAAGGTTAAAAGGAGATACATTATGCACACACAGTCCAAATCTGACAGCTACGCCGCTGCCGGCGTGGATATTACCGCAGGCTACAAGGCAGTTGAGCTTATGAAAAAGCACGTTGCACGCACCCGTAACGAGGGATGTCTTGATGACGTTGGCGGTTTCGGCGGTTGCTTCGGTCTTAATATTGCGGGAATGGAAGAGCCGGTGCTGGTTTCCGGCACAGACGGCGTGGGAACCAAATTAAAGCTGGCTATTCTTACCGACAAGCACGATACTATCGGTATCGACTGCGTTGCAATGTGCGTTAACGACGTTATCTGCGTCGGCGCAAAGCCCCTTTTCTTCCTTGATTACATTGCTTGCGGCAAAAACGTGCCCGAGCGTATTGCAGAGCTGGTTGCCGGTGTTGCAAAGGGCTGCGTTCAGTCAGGCTGTGCCCTTATCGGCGGTGAAACTGCAGAGCATCCCGGTATGATGCCTGTTGACGAATACGACCTTGCGGGCTTTACCGTAGGCGTTGTTGACAAAAAGAAGATAATAGACAATACCAAAATGAAAGCCGGAGACGTTATTATAGCTCTCCCCTCCACCGGTATTCATTCCAACGGCTTTTCTCTTTGCCGCAAGGTTTTTGATATTGATAATAACAACCCCAACCTTTACGTTCCCCGTGAGGAATTGGGAGGAAAAACGGTAGCGGAAGCACTGCTTGTTCCCACCAAGATATACGTAAAACCCGTGCTTGCACTTCTTGAGCAGGTTGAGGTAAAGGGTATATCCCACATCACCGGCGGCGGATTTTACGAAAATATTCCCCGTTCCGTGCCTGACGGACTTTGTGCAAATATTGACCGCAGTGCAGTAAAGGTGCTTCCTATCTTTGAAGTTATTGCAAAGGACGGAAACATTCCCGAAAGAGATATGTTCAACACATACAACATGGGCGTTGGTATGAGTATCGTAGTTGCTCCCGAGGACGTTGAGAAGTCTATTGAGATACTTAAGGCTCACGGTGAGGACGCTTACGTTATCGGTACCGTTTCCGAGGGAAGCGAAAAGATAGTTATCGCTTAAGGTGATATATATGGCAGAAAAGACAAGAATTGCAGTGCTTGTATCCGGCGGCGGAACAAACCTGCAGGCACTTATAGACGCGCAAAACAGCGGAGTTCTGCACAGCGGTGAGATAGTTGCCGTTATATCCAATAAGCCCGGTGTATACGCACTTACCCGTGCGGAAAACGCCGGAATAAACGGATACGTTGCCAACAAAAAGGAGCTGGGCGAAAAGTTTGAAGCCGAAGTGATAAGAATTATTGAGGAAGTTAAGGCTGATATAATAATTCTTGCAGGCTTTATGTGCATACTCAGCGAGGATTTTACAAAGCGGTTCCCCAACAGAATGATAAACGTACACCCTGCACTTATCCCCTCTTTTTGCGGAAAGGGATATTACGGACTCCGCGTTCACGAGGCGGCGTTGGAAAAGGGTGTTAAGGTTACAGGCGCCACCGTGCATTTTGTAAACGAGGTTTGCGACGGCGGTGAGATAATTGCCCAGAAGGCAGTTGAAGTTAAAGATGACGACACGCCCGAAACGTTACAGAGACGAGTAATGGAAGAGGCGGAGTGGATAATACTTCCCCTTGCGGCGGAAAAGGTTTCCGCACGGATAATGAAACAAAAAGGAGAATAATTAAAATGAGCGTATACCAGTCTTACACTATGAACGAATTGGTTGGAAACAACCCTTATCCCGGCAGAGGAATAATTGTCGGCACAGATGAAAGCGGAAAGTACGCGGTTACCGCATACTTTATTATGGGCAGAAGCGAAAACTCCCGCAACCGTGTTTTTGCGGAGCGTGAGGACGGCGCTATAATCACCAAAGCCTTTGACGAAAGCAAGGTAGAGGACCCTTCCCTTATTATTTACGCCGCATCCAGAGTGTTCGGTAACAAGCTTATAACCACCAACGGTGACCAGACCGACACGGTATACGAGCATCTTACCAAAGGAATGACCTTTGAGCAGGGATTGGAGACTCGCTGCTTTGAGCCCGATGCTCCTAATCTTACCCCCAGAATTTCCGCTATTCAGGATTTTGAAAAGGGTTATTCTTATAAATTGAGCATACTTAAATCCGCAGACCCCGAGGGTACTGCCTGCAACAGATTTACTTATTCCTATGCGCCCACCGCAGGTCTGGGACACTTTATCCACACCTACAACGGCGATGGAAACCCTCTCCCCACCTTTACCGGTGAGCCTAAACGAGTAAAGATAAGCGGTGATATGTGTGAGTTCGCACAGGAAGTATGGGATTCTCTTAACAAGGATAATCTTATTTCCCTTTACGTAAGATACACCTGCCTTGCAGACGGTTCTGCAAGACAGTGCATTATAAACAAGAACGGTAACTGATGATGGACAGACACGACAGATACGTCTCCCCTCTCTCCACCCGCTATGCCAGTGATGAGATGCAGTATATCTTTTCGGACAACAACAAGTTCCGTACCTGGCGAAAGCTGTGGATATCTCTTGCAAGGGCTGAGCAGAAATGCGGTCTTAACATAACCGACGAGCAGATCGCTCAGATGGAAGCAAACAAGGACGACGTGGACTACGAAAAAGCCGCAGAGTGGGAGAAAAAGGTGCGTCACGACGTTATGGCGCATATCCACACCTTCGGTGAGCAGTGTCCCGAGGCGGAGCCTATTATCCACCTCGGCGCAACAAGCTGTTACGTAGGTGATAATACCGATATAATTATTCTTAAGCAGGCAAGTGAAGCGGTGCTTAAAAAAGCCGCCGCTGTTATGAAAAATCTGGCTGACTTTGCCGAAAAGTATAAGTCTATGCCCTGCCTTGCATATACCCACCTTCAGCCTGCACAGCTTACCACCGTGGGAAAGCGCGCAACTCTTTGGATGTATGAGCTTTCCATGGATATAAAGGAGCTGGAGCACAGAATAAAGGAGCTGAAGATGCTGGGCTCAAAGGGTACTACCGGTACTCAGGCAAGCTTTATGGAGCTTTTCGGAAACGATGAGGAAAAGGTAAAGCAGGTTGAAGAGCTTATCGCCGCAGACTATGGGTTTGACGGCGTGGTGCCCGTTTCGGGACAGACTTATTCCAGAAAGGTGGACGCTTACTTCCTTTCCGCACTTTCCGGCTTTGCGCAAAGCGCATACAAGTTCTCCAACGATATGAGACTGCTTCAGTCCTTTGAGGAAATGGAGGAGCCTTTCGGAAAGAATCAGGTAGGCTCCTCCGCAATGCCTTACAAGCGTAATCCCATGAGATGCGAGCGTATATCCGCTTTGGCAAGATACGTTATAACCGATTCCCTTAACCCTGCCTTTACCGCAGGTACACAGTGGTTTGAGCGCACGCTGGATGATTCCGCAAACAGACGTATCTCCAACGCAGAGGCGTTCCTCGCGGTAGACGCTATTTTGAATATATACATTAACGTAACCTCCGGTATGGTGGTATACGATAAGGTAATAAACCGCAGAGTAATGGAAAAGCTTCCCTTTATGGCCACCGAAAACATTATGATGCGTGCCGTTGAAGCAGGCGGAGACAGACAGGAATTACACGAAAGACTCCGTGTTCATTCCCACGCGGCGGCGGCGCAGGTAAAGCTTGAGGGCAAGGAAAACGACCTTATTAAGCGTATTGCCGCAGACGAAAAGTTCGGTCTTACCGAAGAAGAAATTAACAGCTTGCTTATGCCCGAAAAATATATCGGCAGAAGCGTGCATCAGACAGAAGAATTTATACGTGACGTGGCACAGCCCATTATTGATAAATACTTTGTCGGCGGCGAAAACAGCGACCTTAAAGTTTAAGAAGGAGTAAATATAATATGAAGGAATTTGCACTTAAATACGGTTGTAACCCCAACCAGAAAAACTCTAAAATATATATGGAAGACGGTTCCGACCTGCCCGTTGAGATTCTTAACGGCAGACCCGGCTACATAAACTTTCTTGACGCATTTAACTCCTGGCAGCTTGTTAAGGAATTGGACGCGGCGCTGAATATGCCTGCCGCTACCTCCTTTAAGCACGTTTCCCCTACCTCTGCTGCTGTGGGCAACCCTCTTTCCGAGGCGCAGAAAAAGGCGTTTTTTGTTGATGATATCGAAGGTCTTGACGAAAGCCCCCTTGCTTGCGCTTATGCAAGAGCAAGAGGTACTGACAGACAGTCCTCCTTCGGTGACTGGATAGCTCTTTCCAGAGAGTGTGACGCTACCACCGCCCTCATTATCAAGCGTGAGGTTTCCGACGGTATTATCGCTCCCGGTTATACCGACGAGGCACTTGAGATACTTAAATCCAAGCGCAAAGGCAGCTATAATATAGTAAAGATCGACCCCGATTATATCCCCGCAGAAGCAGAAAAGAAGCAGGTTTTCGGTATTACCTTTGAGCAGGGCAGAAATAATCTTAAAATAGACCCCGAATGTCTTAACAATATCGTTACCGAAAACAAGACTCTTTCCGACGAGGCAAAGAGAGACCTGGTTATTGCACTTATTACTCTTAAGTACACCCAGTCCAATTCCGTTTGCTATGCTTATGACGGACAGGCTATCGGTGTAGGCGCTGGACAGCAGTCCCGTATTCTTTGCACCCGTCTGGCAGGAAGCAAGGCAGACCTCTGGCACCTCAGACAGCACGAAAAGTGCTTAAACCTCCCCTTTAAGGCTGATATCGGCAGACCTGACAGAGATAACTGCATTGATATTTATCTTTCCGAAAATCCCGACGAAATTCTTGCTGACGGAGAGTGGCAGAAATTCTTTACCGTTTGCCCCGAAGTATTTACCAAGGCAGAGCAGAGAGCTTACCTTGACACTATTACCGGCGTTTCTCTGGGAAGTGATGCGTTCTTCCCCTTCGGTGACAATATTGAGCGCGGCAAGAGAAGCGGTGTTTCCTACGTGGCACAGCCCGGCGGAAGCGTAAGAGACGACCAGGTTATCGAAACCTGCAACAAGTACGGAATGGCGATGTGCTTTACCGGAACGAGACTGTTCCACCACTAAGCGCAGGGAGGAATATATATAATATGAAGGTAATGGTAGTAGGCGGCGGAGGCCGCGAGCATGCCATAATAAAGGCTCTTAAAAAGAGCAACGAAATAACCGAGCTGTACGCCCTTCCCGGTAACGGCGGCATTGCAGAGGATGCGATATGCGTTAATATCGGCGCAAAGGACCTTGACGGTATTGTAAGCTTTGCCTTGGAAAACAGCATTGACTACGCTGTTGTTGCACCCGATGACCCTCTGGTTATGGGCGCTTGCGACAGACTTCGTGAAAAAGGTATTCCCTGCTTCGGTCCCTCCAAGGCGGCGGCGCAGATAGAGGGAAGCAAGGTGTTTTCCAAAAATCTTATGAATAAATACGGTATTCCCACCGCCAAGGCAGAATGCTTTTATGATGCGGACAAGGCGCTGGAATACGTTTCGGTTTGCCCTCTGCCCACCGTTATCAAAGCAGACGGTCTGGCGCTGGGCAAAGGTGTTGTTATTGCCGAGACCAGAGAAGACGCTATTGATGCAGTAAGATCCATGATGCTGGACAACCGCTTTGGTGACAGCGGCAAGAATATTATTGTTGAAGAATTCCTTACGGGACCCGAGGTTTCGGTCCTTGCCTTTACAGACGGAAACACCGTTGTTCCTATGGTATCCTCTATGGACCACAAGAGAGCACTGGATAACGATGAGGGACTTAACACCGGCGGTATGGGCACTGTTGCACCCAACCCCTATTACACCGAGGAAATGGCAAACAGATGTATGCAGGAGATATTCCTGCCCACTATCGACGCTATGAACAAGGAAGGCTGTCCCTTCAGCGGATGCTTGTACTTCGGTCTTATGCTTACCCCTAACGGCCCCAAGGTTATTGAATATAACTGCCGTTTCGGCGACCCCGAGACTCAGGTTGTCCTTCCCCTGCTGGAAAGCGATCTGTTTACGGTAATGCGCGCGGTAAGCGACGGGGTTTTAAGTGAATGCGAAGTAAAATTTGCTTCCAAGCACGCTTGCTGTGTTATTCAGGCGTCAGAAGGTTATCCCGGAAAATATGCAAGCGGCTTTGAAATAAAGCAAACGGGAAGCATTGACGGCGAGGTTTATTACGCAGGTGCAAAAACAGTTGACGGAAAATTGGTTTCCGCAGGCGGAAGAGTGCTTGGCGTTACCTGTATCGGCGATACCTTGGAGGAAGCTATAAGCAAATCCTATGCCGCAACCAAAAATATAGGCTTTGAGAACGCTTATTACCGCAAGGATATAGGCGCAAGAGCGATGAAAGCGAAGGTCTGATAAATGGTATACAGATTATTTGTTGAGAAAAAAGAAGGTCTTACCCTTGAAGCAGATGCTTTGAAGGCTGATATCAACGGTCTTTTGGGTATTGAGGATGTTACAGAGGTAAGACTGCTTAACCGCTATGATGCGGAAAATATAACCGAGGAAAATTTCAAAAAGGCGGTTTCCGCCGTATTTTCCGAGCCCCAGCTTGATAACGTGACATACGAGTTCCCTTATACCGATGCAGACACGGTTTTTGCATCCGAGTATCTGCCGGGACAGTTTGATATGCGCGCAGACAGTGCCGCACAGTGTATTCAGCTTATGTCCTATTGCGAAAAGCCGCTTATACGCAGTGCAAAGGTATACGCTATTTACGGTAAAATTACCGAAAGCCAGAAAAACGAGATTATAAAATACGTTATCAACCCTGTGGAAAGCCGCGTTGCTTGTATGGACAAGCCTGAGACGCTGGTTACCGAATATGATATTCCCACCACTGTACCCGTACTGAACGGATTTATTACTATGTCCGACGAGGAGGCTGTTAAGCTGGTTGGCGAATACGGTCTTGCTATGGACGGCGACGACGTTATCTTCTGCCGAAATTACTTCCGCAGTGAAGGAAAAGACCCCACTCTGACAGAGCTTCGCGTAATAGATACCTATTGGTCCGACCATTGCAGACACACTACCTTCCTTACCGAGATAGACTCCGTAAAGACAGACGACCCTATTATCCTTGCATCCTACGAGGACTATAAAAACACCAGAAAAGAGCTTAACAGAGTAAAGCCCGAAACTCTTATGGATATTGGCACCATCGGTGCAAGATATCTTAAGGCAAAGGGTCTGCTTACCAAGATGGACGAAAGCGAAGAGATTAACGCCTGCACCGTAAAGATTGTTGTTGAGACCGAAAACGGCAATGAAGACTGGCTGCTTCTCTTTAAGAACGAGACACATAACCATCCTACCGAAATAGAGCCCTTCGGCGGCGCGGCTACCTGTATCGGCGGTGCTATCCGTGACCCTCTGTCCGGACGCTCCTACGTTTACGCCGCAATGCGTGTTACCGGTGCGGCTGACCCTACCAAGCCTCTTAACGAGACTTTGCCCGGCAAGCTTCCCCAGAGAAAGATAGTTACCACTGCGGCTGCAGGCTATTCCTCTTACGGTAACCAGATAGGTCTTGCCACCGGTCAGGTAGACGAGATATATCACCCCGGCTACGTTGCAAAGCGTATGGAGATCGGTGCGGTTTTAGGTGCCGCTCCTGCTGAAAACGTACGCAGAGAGTGTCCTGCACCCGGCGACAAGGTAATACTTATCGGCGGAAGAACGGGACGTGACGGATGCGGCGGTGCAACCGGCTCATCCAAATCCCACACCACCCAGTCTCTTACCGCTTGCGGCGCAGAGGTACAGAAGGGTAACGCACCCGAGGAAAGAAAACTGCAGCGTTTGTTCCGTAACAAGCAGGCTGCTCTTATGATAAAGAGATGTAACGACTTCGGCGCAGGCGGTGTTTCCGTTGCCGTTGGCGAACTTGCGGCAGGTCTTAAGATAAACCTTAACGCAGTACCCAAAAAGTATGAGGGTCTGGACGGAACCGAGCTTGCAATTTCCGAATCTCAGGAGAGAATGGCTGTAGTTGTTGCCGCAGAGGACGTTCAGGCATTCTGCGCACTGGCAGACAAGGAAAACCTTGAGGCTACCGTTATTGCAGAGGTTACCGAAGAGCCCCGTCTCCGTATGGAATGGAACGGAGTTACCACCGTTGACCTTTCCAGAGAGTTTCTTGATTCCAACGGCGCGGCAAAGCATATTACAATTTCTCCCGCACCTGCGGTTTGTGAATATTGCAAGGAACTTCCCACAGGCAGCTTTGAAGAAAATATACTTTCCGTTGCTACCGACCTTAATATATGCTCAAAGCGCGGTCTTTCCGAGCGTTTTGACTCCACTATCGGCACCGGCGCGGTTCTTATGCCCTTCGGCGGCAAGAACCAGCTCACTCCTCCTCAGGCGATGGTAACCCTTATTCCCCTTGAGCACGGCAGAACTGACAGTTGTTCCTATATGGCATACGGCTATAATCCTTATATAAGCGAAATAAGCCCTTACCACGGCGCATATCTTGCAGTTACCGAATCCGTGGCAAAGCTTATTGCTACCGGCGCATCCTTCAAGGACGTATATCTTACCTTCCAGGAATATTTTGAAAAGCCTCTTAAGGACCCTGCACGTTGGGGCAAGCCCTTCTCCGCACTTCTCGGCGCACTCCGCGCACAGAAGGAATTGAAGATCGCTTCCATCGGCGGTAAGGACTCTATGTCCGGCTCCTTTGAGGATATTAACGTTCCTCCCACGCTGGTTTCTTTTGCTGTTACCGACGGCAAGGCAAGTGAGACCGTTTCCCCCGAATTCAAGGGCGCGGGACACAGAATAGTCCACCTCGTACCTCCTTACGGTAAGGACAAGCTTCCCGTAGGAGAGGATATGGTAAATCTGTTTAATATGGTTACCGACCTTATAAGAAGCGGAAAGGCGCTTTCCGTATGGACACCCACTTCCGGCGGTGCTATGGAGGCAATTATCAAAATGTCCGCAGGTAACGGTATCGGCGTAGACATTGCAGACAGCTATCCCGATTCTCTCCTTTACGGCTATTCCTACGGCTCCTTTATTATCGAGCTTGCCGATGATGCAGAGGATATGTTCGTTCTTTTGGGTCATACCAATGATACAACCACCTTCTCCCGCGAAGGCGAAAAGGTTTGCCTTAACAAGGTTATTAACGCTTGGGAAGATAAGCTTGAAGGCGTTTACTCTTGCAATATAAAGCAGGGCGGAAAGGATATTCCCGCATTCAGCTTTGAAGCAGAGAGCAGAGTTGCTCCTCACGTTGCAACCGTTAAGCCCAAGGTTCTTATACCCGTATTCCCCGGCACCAACTGCGAATATGATACCGCCCGTGCCCTTGAGGACGCAGGCGCTGTACCCGAAATATTCGTTATAAACAACCTTACCGGTAAAGGCGTTGAGAGAAGTGCAGAAAAGTTTGCTTCCCTCATTGACGAAAGCCAGATAATCTTTGTTCCCGGCGGATTCTCCGGCGGTGACGAGCCCGATGGCTCCGGTAAATTCATTACCGCATTCTTCCGCGGCGAGAACGTTAAGCAAGCTGTAAACCGTCTGCTTAGCGAGCGTGACGGTCTTATGTGCGGTATATGTAACGGCTTCCAGGCACTTATAAAATTGGGTCTGCTTCCCTACGGCGAAATAAGAGACCCCGATGAGAAAGCACCCACTCTTACCTTTAACACCATTTCCCGCCACCAGTCCAGACTGGTTAAGACCAGAGTTTGCTCCAACAAGTCTCCTTGGCTTGCGGAAACTCAGGTCGGCGAGGTTTATACAGTACCCATTTCCCACGGCGAAGGCAGATTCTTTGCAGATGAAAAGACTATTCTTGACCTTGCCGCCGCAGGACAGATCGCAACCCAGTACGTTGATGAAAGCGGCGTACCCACATCGGATATCCGCTTTAACCCCAACAACAGCGCATTCGCTATTGAAGGTATTACCTCTCCCGACGGACGTATCCTCGGTAAGATGGGACATTCCGAGCGTGTTTCCGGTAACCTTTACCGCAACGTACCCGGCGTATATGACATGGGTCTGTTCAGATCCGCAGTTAAATATTTCAAAAAATAAAGGAGCAGGACAGTATGCTGACAGACATCGAAATAGCCCAATCCGTTAAACTGCGCCATATCGGTGAAATCGCCGAAAAGGCAGGCATCCCCGAAGAATATCTGGAATTGTACGGACGGAACAAGGCGAAAATTGACCTTTCTCTGCTTAAAGATTCCCCCCGTGAAAACGGCAAGCTTATCCTTGTTACGGCAATGACTCCCACTCCCGCAGGAGAAGGCAAGACAACCACTACTATCGGTCTTGCCGACGGACTTGCACGTATCGGCAAAAACGTAATGGTTGCTCTCCGCGAGCCGTCTCTGGGCCCCGTTTTCGGCGTAAAGGGCGGAGCCGCAGGCGGCGGATGGGCGCAGGTAGTGCCTATGGAAGATATAAACCTCCATTTTACGGGAGATTTCCACGCTATCGGCGCGGCAAACAACCTTCTTGCCGCTATGCTGGATAACCACATTTATCAGGGCAATTCACTTAATATCGACCCTCGCCGTATCACGTGGCACCGCTGTGTTGATATGAACGACAGACAGCTAACATTTGTAACCGACGGTCTGGGCGGCAGAGTTAACGGCGTTCCCAGAGAGGACAGCTACGATATTACCGTTGCTTCCGAAATAATGGCAGTTCTCTGTCTTGCAAGCAGTATTACCGATCTGAAGGAAAGAATTTCCCGAATAGTTGTGGGCTATACCTACAACGACGAGCCGGTTACCGCAGGCGACCTTAAGGCGGCAGGCGCAATGACCGCGCTCCTTAAGGACGCATTAAAGCCCAATCTTGTTCAGACGCTTGAGGGCACTCCCGCAATAGTTCACGGCGGTCCCTTTGCAAACATCGCGCACGGCTGTAACTCTGTAACCGCCACAAAAATGGCATTAAAGCTGGGTGATTACGCTGTTACCGAAGCAGGCTTCGGCGCTGACTTGGGCGCAGAAAAGTTCCTTGATATCAAGTGCCGCGCGGCAGGCCTTAAGCCTGATGCGGTGGTTATCGTGGCAACGGTACGCGCACTCAAGATGCACGGCGGCAAGGCAAAGACCGAGCTTAATACCGAGGACTTGGACGCGCTGGGCAAGGGTCTTCCCAACCTGCTCCGCCACGTTTCCAACATTAAAAACGTGTACGGTCTGCCCGCAGTTGTTGCCGTAAACCGCTTCCCCACCGATACCGACAACGAAATTGACCTTGTTATTGAAAAATGCAAGGAGCTTGGCGTTAACACCGTGCTCTCCACCGTTTGGGCAGAGGGCAGCAAGGGCGGTATCGCGCTGGCAGAGGAAGTTGTACGCCTGTGCGAAGAGGAAAATAACTTTACCTTCAGCTATGAATCCGACCTTTCTATTGAAGAAAAAATAGAAGCTGTTGCAAAGAAGGTTTACGGCGGTGACGGAATAAATATTCTTCCTGCCGCAAAAAAACAGATTTCCCGCCTTACCGAGCTTGGCTACGGTTCACTTCCCGTTTGTATTGCAAAAACACAGTACAGCTTTTCTGATGACCCCACAAAATTGGGCGCACCCGAAAACTTTGTAATAACCGTAAAGAACGTCCGCGTTTCCGCAGGCGCAGGCTTTATAGTAGTGCTTACCGGTGATATTATGACTATGCCGGGGCTTCCCAAGGTTCCTGCCGCAGAGAAGATCGACGTGGATGAAAACGGAAAAATTTCCGGTCTTTTCTAAAAAATAACAACATTCAAATTAACCGCACCGAAGAATATCGGTGCGGTTTTTGCATTCGGTTTCATTTTGAATAGATAGATATGGTATTGAAGATACTACGTTATGATAAAGTATTATGGAAGAGGTATTCTACAAATGAAAAGACAAATAACCGAAAAAAGACTGTCTTCTTTCAAAAACAGTCTTTGGGAAAACGAAAAAAGCCAAAATACCATAGATAAATATATGCGGGATATACGTTTTTTTGCAATATTCTCAGCAGGAAAAGATATAACCAAAAATCTCACTATTGAATACAAGTCAGTTCTTATCCAAAAATATACAGTCACAAGTGCAAACTCTATGTTGGCTGCGCTGAATTCGTTTTTCAAATTCTGCGGCTGGGGAGATTTGTGCGTGAAACAATTCCGCTTACAGCGTTCTCCTTACCGTGCCGAAGAAAAAGAGCTCACAGAAACCGAATATCGGGCTTTGATCTGTGCTGCAGAACAAAAAAACAACGAAAGGCTTTCTCTTGTCATACAGACGATATGTGGTACAGGTATCCGCGTAAGCGAGCTTTCGTATATTACTGTAGATGCCGTAAAAAGAGGAGAAGCAGTCGTCTCATGCAAAGGAAAAACCCGCACCGTCTTTATAGTGGCTGCTTTAAGAAAAAAACTGCTTAAACATGCAAAAGAAAAAGGTATATCCTCGGGATATGTATTTATAACCTCAAAAGGAAAACCTTTAAACAGAAGCAATATTTGGGCAGAAATGAAAAAGCTGTGTGAAAGTGCGAAAGTAAACCCCGAAAAAGTATTTCCTCACAACCTACGTCACCTGTTTGCAAGAACTTTTTACGGTTTGGAAAAAGATATTGCCAAGCTTGCGGATATTCTCGGACACAGCAATATATCCACCACCAGAATATATATCGTTACCACGGGTACGGAGCATAAACGCAAAATGGAGAATATGCGACTTATAATTTAACACAAAAAACGTGCGCAATAAAAAAACGATACCCATTCGGTATCGTAAAATGCGCAACATAATCGGCATTATGTGATAAAACAAATAATCAATCACACTTTGCATATAATTTTACCATATCTCTATTCGAAAGTCAAGCGTTATACATGCATTGTTATTACATAATCGGCATTTTGTTTTTGCATATTAATAACGTAACCCGATTCAAAACCATACAAAAACAAAAATATGCGCCAAAATAAGACCAATGTAAAATATTTCTTAGCATTGGTCTGATTTTTACGCGTAAAAACGCCTAAAAACCGTATTTTAGGTGCGCTTCATTATTGACATTTAATTAATTATGTGTTAAATTATAGAAGTAGTATGGGGTGTTATCACATAATTTCGATTATGTGATAATTACTCAAGCCAACCGCATAAAAATACAACAAGTGAGGTTAATAAACGGTGGAGCAAAAAAACAACAAGCCCAAGAGCAATACCAAGAATAAAATACTTACCATAGTAGGCACGGTTCTTTGCATAATCCTTGTGCCGATACTTATTGTAAACTGTACACTTATTGTCAAGAGCTATCTTAATTCGGAGGAGGTGCCCACCTTCGGCGGGTTCTGTCCTATGATAGTGCTCACCGACTCTATGAACTCCCCCGACGAGGACCCTAAGATAAGCAAGGGCGACCTTATAATTTGTAAAGAGACAAATGCGAAGAGTATTGTTGTTGGAGACGTTATTTCCTTCTTTGACCCCGAGGGCAACGGGACAAGCGTTGTAACCCATAAGGTTATTGAGATTATTAACGAGGACGGAGCTTTGTCCTTCCGTACAAAGGGTACTAACAACAATACGGCAGACGCTACCCCCGTTCCTGCCGAGAATCTTGTTGGTGTATATCAATTCAGAATTCCTTTTGCGGGTCACGTTGCAATATTCCTGCAGACAACACCCGGTCTTATAGTTTGTATCGTTCTTCCCATAATTCTGTTCGTTGCTTATGAGATACTGCGCAGCAGAAAGTTTGCTAAAGCTAAACAGGCTGATACAGACGCACTTCTTAAAGAGCTTGCTGCTTTGCGTGCGGAAAAAGAGCAAAAGGAAAAAGCATCTGAAGGTACTTCTGAAGACAGTACCAATTAAAAATCCATGCATATTCTCCTCTTCGCCACGTAAAGAGGGTGGATATATAAAATGCCGCGGCATTCTCCGCGTGAAAAACCACTCGGGACGTTTTGCCCCGGCAAATATTTTCCCCCTCGATACTACGAGGAGAAAATTTACTCAAACCGGTTACGGGTAAATACGTAATGCCCGTAACGAATATTTGAAAGGAGAAAATTTTATTATGAAAAAGAATGTTATGATGCGCGTTGCATCCGTACTTCTCGTTGCAGTAATGCTCTCTACCTGCGTTATCTCCGGCACTTTCGCAAAGTATGTTACTTCTGAAACTGGTTCCGACAGTGCTCGCGTAGCTAAGTGGGGCGTAGAAATCGTTGCTTCTGGCGAAACTTTCGCTGAAACTTACGAAAAAGACGATAATACATTTACACTTGCAACTAATACCGTAGTTTCCACTGAAGCTGTAGTAGCTCCTGGCACAGATGGCGCAATGGCAAATGTTACTATTACTGGAACTCCTGAAGTTGCAGCTAGAGTCGAACATAAGGTAACTTCCATAACCTTTACTGATTGGCTCGTTGATACCGATGACGACTCTACACCCGACACTTTCTACTGCCCTCTCGCGTTCACTGTAGGAACCGAAACTGTTAAGGGCGTTGATTATGTTGGCAATATGAGTGGTTTGGTTAATGCAATCAATGAACTCGTTGCAGCAAAGCATGATGTGGCTGTAGGCACTCCCTTAACAACTTCTGGTAATTTGACATTGACTTGGGAATGGGAATATGAAGTAAGTGATCTTTATAACAAGTATGACACCTATCTTGGCGATCGTGCTGCTGGCGGATATGCTTCTTCTGTTTCTATCACCGTAACCACCACCGTTACCCAGATCGACTAATTTACTTTATATTTAACGTATACCAAGTAAATACCGATTTTCATTCACGGCGTAACGTGGCTGCGCCGTGAATGAAAACAAAACAAGAATTACAAATTAAGAATTAAAAAAACAAAAAGCTTTTAATTTTTAATTTTTGATTTTTGATTTTTTACTGCTTCGGAAAGGAGGCGCAATATGGACAACTATGAAAGTTTGAAGAAAAAGAGCGCAGGCACGCTTAGTGTCATTATTGCGTTTCTGTTAATACTGGAGCTGTTATCCATGGTGATGCTGTTCAGCCGTCTGGTGGGATTTGCGCCCAAGATGAGCGAAAACGTGTTCTCGCTT
>JAZSIT010000132.1:0-13658 GCA_045533895.1 Eubacteriales bacterium | reverse complement strand
CTCGCGTTGGTCTTGGTTCTCTGTCCTCTTACGGGGAGACCCTTTCTGTGACGCTGACCGCGATAGCAGTCGATCTCGACCATTCTCTTGATATTAAGTGCTACATCTCTTCTGAGATCGCCCTCAACGATATAGTCGTTTTCGATGACTTCACGAAGCTTTGCAACATCGTCCTCGGTAAGATCCTTTACACGGGTATCGGGGTTGATGCCGGTCTTCTTGAGTATTTCGTTAGAACGGCTTCTGCCTATACCATAGATATAGCAAAGACCGATTTCTACACGTTTTGCGTTGGGCAAATCTACGCCGGAAATACGAGCCATATTTACACCTCTCTCTTAGCCTTGCTTCTGCTTGTGCTTGGGATTTTCGCAGATTACCATGATTTTACCTTTTCTCTTGATAATCTTGCACTTCTCGCATATTTTCTTTACGGAAGGTTTCACTTTCATATTATTACTGCCTCCATATCAGTTAGCATTGTTTATTTGGAACGATAGGTTATTCTGCCCTGCGTAAGGTCGTAGATGGAAACCTCTACGGTAACCTTATCTCCCGGATATATTTTTATATAATGCATACGCATCTTTCCGGAAATGTGGGCGGTAACCATGTGACCGTTGTTAAGTTTGACTTTGAACACCGTGTTGGGAAGTAACTCCGTAACCACGCCTTCAAATTCAATAACATCGTCTTTTACCAGAACTATTCCTCCTTGTTATCCAGCGACTCTTTGTATTCGTTGATGCTTTCACGTATAAAACGGTTTGTCATCTTCTCTTCATCAAGCCGCGGCGCATTTGCAATAAACCGTATGTGTTTAAGTTTTTTTCGTTTCGGGGTTTCAACCTTACGCAGTCTGCCGTCTGCCACCAGCACGAACCCGTCCTCGGTCGTGCCAACGACGTATGCCAGCATTCCGCGGTCTCGCCCTGCAACGGACTCAACCATACTGCATAAATGAATATCCATAATAAATTGAATTTAACCTCAATTCTCGTCGGTCAGTATAACGGGACCGTTTTCGGTTATCGCTATGGTGTTTTCATAGTGTGCCGAAAGCTTACCGTCAAGTGTTACGACCGTCCAGTTGTTTGAAAGGGTTTTTACCTGCCAAGTGCCTTGGTTTACCATGGGCTCAACAGCAAGTGTCATTCCCTCACAAAGTCTCGGTCCCCGCCCCGATGAACCAAAATTCGGCACTTCGGGATCCTCGTGGAGGGCTGTTCCAATGCCGTGACCTACAAAATCACGAACCATTGAATACCTAAACGGGGTTACGTATTGCTCAATAGCGAAGGATATATCGCCGATACGGTTGCCGGGCACAGCCAGCTCGATGCCGCGGAAAAAGCTTTCTTTGGTTACCTCAATAAGCTGTTTTGCCTCGTCGCTCGTGTCACCTACAACATAAGTGCAGGCACAGTCGCCATGGTAGCCTTTATAAAATGCTCCAACGTCGACCTTTACGATATCGCCGTTTTTGAGTTCTCTGTCTGACGGAATACCGTGGATAACCTCGTTGTTGACGCTTATACACGCCGACGCGGGAAATCCGCCGTATCCGAGAAAAGAAGGGTGAGCTCCGTGCGAGCGGATGACGCTTCTGACCTTGCTGTCAATATATCGGGTGGTGACACCCTCTTTGATATATTCGCCTGCCGTCGCACGGGCTATCGCCGCAATTCTGCCTGCATCGCGCATCCGCGCGATTTCGGCTTTGGTTTTTACAGTTATCATATGCAAAGCGCTTGCTTTACAAGCCGTGTTGTATCTTCTACGCCTTCCTGAGTCTCAATACTCTTGACGAGACCTTTTTCGGTGTAGTATGCCAAAACCGGTTCGGTTTCAGCATGGTAGGTATCCAAACGGCTCTTAACGACCTCGGGAGCATCATCCTTGCGGATTATCAGATCCGCGCCGCACTTATCGCAAGTTACGTTATCTTTGGTGGGATTGTAAACCAGGTGGTAAGATGCGCCGCAGCTGCCGCAAAGGCGTCTTCCGCTGAGTCGTTCAACTATTTTCTCATCGGATGCTACGATGGAAAGTACGGTATCTATCTTCTGACCCATAGCATCAAGAGCTTCAGCCTGAGCTACGGTACGGGGGAAGCCGTCCAGAATATAACCGTTTGTGCAGTCGTCCTGCGCAAGACGGTCACGAATGATACCGATAACTACCTCGTCGGGTACGAGGCTGCCGGATTCCATTGCGGATTTAGCAGCCAAGCCCATAGGAGTTTCATTCTTTACCGCTTCTCTTAAAGCGGCTCCCGTTGAAATGGTGGGAATATTAAGGCATGTACTGATTATTTCAGCCTGAGTGCCTTTGCCGGCACCGGGAGGGCCAAAGAATATTATATTCATATTTTACACCCTATTATTCTTCAAGGAAGCCCTTGTAATGACGCATGGTGATCTGGCTTTCAAGGCTGCGTGCAGTTTCAATTACAACACCTACAACGATTATGATGGAAGTACCGCCGAGGGTGAAATTGGTGAACGCGGGAACGCCGGTCCAAGCGAGCATTATGGGGATTATAACCAGGATTGCCAATGCCAGAGCACCCATAAGAGTTACTCTGTCAAGTACCTTCTTGATATAGTCCGCAGTCGGCTGTCCGGGACGGTAGCCCATGATAGTGCCGCCGTTCTTCTTAAGGTTGTTAGCAACCTCAACAGGATCAAAGATTGTGGATATATAGAAGTAAGCAAACAGAACGATCAGTACGAAGTAAATGAGTGCGTATATCGCGCCGCCGGGAAGCACTGCAGGGTTAAACCAGTTGTTGAAGAATTTGCTCTCCTGCCAAGAAGGAATAAGCTGTGCAAGTGTTGCGGGGATGGAAACGATCGCCTGAGCGAAGATTACGGGAAGAACGCCAGCCATCATAACCTTGATGGGAAGATTGGTGTTCATACCGCCGTAAACCTTTCTGCCTACAGTGCGCTTTGCGTACTGAACGGGAAGTCTTCTTTCAGCCTCGTTGATAACAACTACGAAAACGATAGTTGCGATCATGATAACGAGAAGAATTACCATCCAAGGAATCTGGCTGAAATCCCAGGTTCCGTTGTAGTGGATCATAGCCCACATTCTGGTAAACATGCTGGGGAAGCTGGAGATGATGTTTACGAACAGCAGAATGGAGATACCATTGCCGATGCCCTTTTCATCAATCTTTTCGCCCAGCCACATAACCATCATTGCACCGGCAGTGTATGCCAGAACGATGATTACTGCGGGGAACCAAGTTTTATCGGTAAGAGCGCCCAAGCTCTTCATGGTGAGATAATAACCGATTGCGGTGATTATTGCCAAACCGATAGTGGTATAACGAGTGATCTTGTTAATCTTTTTCTGACCTTCGGGACCGCTCTTGGATATTTCGCCAAGTTTGGGGAAAGCGACTGTCAAAAGCTGAATAACGATAGATGCGGTGATGTAGGGAGAAATGCTAAGTGCGAACAGATTACCTTTTGCGAAGGCATCACCACTCAGCATATTAAAGTAGCCGAAAAGAGATCCTTGCATTGTAGGGGAGCTGAACAGAGATTCCAATGCAGCCGCGCTGAAGAAAGGTACGGGAACCGCACTACCCAGACGGAACAAAAGAATGATAAGACCTGTAAAGAGGATCTTCTTACGAATATCAGCTACTTTCCACGCGTTCTTGAATACACTGAACATTATTCCACCTCAGCCTTTCCGCCTGCGGCTTCGATCTTCTCCTTAGCCGAAGCAGAGAAAGCTGCAGCTTTAACGGTAAGTGCTTTAGTAAGCTCGCCGTTTCCGAGAACCTTAAGTCCATCGAATTCGTTCTTGATAACGCCTTCTGCGAGAAGTACGTTAATATCTACTACGGCACCGTTTTCAAACTGGTTGAGTTGTTCAAGATTTACGTTAACATATTTGGTTGCGAAATGATTTTTAAAACCTCTCTTGGGAAGTTTACGGTAGATAGGAAGCTGACCGCCTTCGAAACCGGGTCTTACACCGCCGCCAGTACGTGCGTTCTGACCCTTGTGGCCTTTACCTGCTGTCTTACCGTTGCCGCTTCCGGGGCCTCTGCCTTTTCTGAAATTGGCTTTAACAGCGCCTTCTGCGGGAGAAAGTTCGTGAAGCTTCATTATTGTGTCCTCCCTTTTCTTACTCAGCATCCTCAACAGAGATCAGGTGAGAAATCACGTTGATCTTACCGTCGATGAGAGGGTTTCTCTCTACTACCTTGAAATCACCGATCTTGTTAAGACCGAGAGACTTTGCGGTGAGGATCTGGTTTTTCTTGTGAGCGATAAGGCTCTTGGTGAGGGTTATTTTAACTTTTGCCATCTTCGTGTCCTCCTTATTTAACAGCGTCAACAGGGATGCCGCGCTTTGCAGCGATCTGTTCTACGGTGCAGAGAGAAGCGAGAGCATCGAAGGTTGCCTTAACAACATTCACCGGGTTGTTGGAGCGGAGAGACTTAGCGCGGATATCACGGATACCGGCGATGTCGAGAACCGCACGCATTGTGCCGCCTGCGATGATACCGGTACCGGGTGCTGCGGGCTTGAGAAGAACTCTGCCTGCGCCGTACTCGCCGATAATCTCGTGGGGGATGGTGGTGCCATTGAGGGAAACCTCAACAACATTTTTCTTTGCAGCCTCAAGAGCTTTTTTAATAGCATCGGGTACTTCGGCTGCTTTGCCGATACCGTAGCCTATATGACCCTGACCGTCGCCTACAACAACCAGTGCGGAGAATCTTGCGATACGACCGCCCTTTACGGTTTTGCTTACGCGCTTGGTATTAATAAGGGTCTCTTTGAATTCGATGTTAGAGTAATCAACTTTTTTAGCCATCTTATCCTCCTAAAACTTCAAACCGGCTTCGCGTGCCGCGTTGGCAAGCTCAAGTACTCTGCCGTGGAAGAGATAGCCGCCTCTATCGAACACTACTTCGGTAATGTTCTTCTCGAGAGCTCTCTTTGCGACGAGTTCGCCGACTTTCTTTGCAGCTTCTTTGTTGCCGCCGGTTGCGCCGAATTCTTTTTCGGTGCTGGAAGCGGATACTAAAGTGTTGCCTACAGTATCATCGATGATCTGAGCGTAAATGTTATTTTCGGAGCGATAAACACAGAGACGGGGTCTTGCGGGAGTACCAAAGATCTTGGCTCTTACTCTCTTATGTCTCTGCAGACGCTTTTTGTTGCTGTCTGTACGGGTTACCATTATTCACACTCTCCTTTCGTTTACTTCGCGGCCTTGCCGACCTTACGTCTTATCTTTTCATCAGAGTACTTAATACCCTTGCCAAGATAAGGTTCAGGAGGACGCTTGGATCTGATCTCTGCTGCCAGCTGGCCAACCTGCTGCTTGTTGATGCCGTTAACTACAACTGTGTTGGAGTTGGGGCATTCAAAGGTGATGCCTTCGGGCTGGTCAAACACAACGTTGTGAGAGTAACCGATGTTAAGTACGAGCTGCTTGCCCTGTACTGCTGCTCTGTAACCAACGCCGTTGATTTCAAGAGTCTTTTTGTAGCCTTCGGTAACACCAACAACCATGTTGTTGATCAGAGTTCTGGTGAGGCCGTGGAGAGATCTGTTGGTCTTCTCGTCGTTAGGACGGGAAACGGTTACTACACCTGCGCCAACTTCAACGATCATCTCGGGTCTGAGCTGCTGAGTAAGGGTACCCTTGGGGCCCTTTACGGTGATAACATTGTTTTCGGTAACGTCTACGGTTACACCTGCGGGAACGGTTATGGGGGCTCTGCCTATTCTTGACATATTGTTACCTCCTTACCATACGAAGGCGAGAACTTCGCCGCCGACGTTTTCCTTGCGAGCGCGCTTATCGGTCATAATACCCTTGCTGGTAGATACGATAGCGATGCCGAGGCCGTTTCTGACTCTGGGCATATCTTCGCAAGATGCGTAAATTCTAAGGCCGGGCTTGGAAACTCTGCGGAGTCCTTCGATAATTCTCTTCTTGCCGGGGCCGTATTTAAGGGTTACAGTGATAACACCCTGCTTGTTGTCTTCCTTGCACTCGTAGCCGGCAATATAGCCTTCTTCGAGGAGGATCTGAGCGATAGACTTCTTCAGATTGGAAGCAGGAATATCAACGGTATCGTGCTTTGCGGTATTCGCATTGCGGATTCTGGTGAGCATATCTGCTACTACATCAGTAATTTGCATTGTTTATTCCTCCTTTACCAACTTGCTTTCTTTACACCGGGAATTTCGCCCTTGTAAGCGAGTTCCCTGAAACAGATACGGCAGATACCGTATTTACGGAGATATGCGTGAGGTCTGCCGCAGATCTTGCATCTATTGTAGTATCTGGTAGAGAACTTAGGTGCTTTAGCCTGCTTCAGTATCATAGATTTTCTTGCCATTTTTCACGTTCCTCCTTACTGTCTTGCGAACGGCGCGCCAAGAAGTGCGAGAAGCTCTTTTGCTTCTTCGTCGGTATTGGCGGTAGTTACGAATACGATATCCATACCTCTGACCTTATCAACCTTATCATACTCGATTTCGGGGAAGATCAGCTGTTCTTTGAGACCGAGAGAGTAGTTGCCGCGGCCATCAAAAGCGTTGGGGTTGATACCCTTAAAGTCTCTAACTCTGGGGAGAGAAATGTTAAAAAGCTTATCTACAAATTCGTACATCTTTTCTGCACGAAGTGTAACCTTAACACCGTTGAGAGAGCCTTCACGAAGCTTGAAGTTAGAAATAGACTTACGAGCCTTGGTAGCTACGGGCTTCTGACCGGTGATAGCAGCGATATCAGCCATAACAGCGTCGATAACCTTGCTGTTGTCCTTTGCGTCGCCGCAGCCTACGTTAACAACTACTTTGTCAAGGCGCGGAATCTGCATGGGGCTGGTGTAATTGAATTTTGTCATAAGAGCAGGAGCAACTTCGCTCTTATAGTATTCCTTAAGTCTTGCCATTGCGTCCTCCTCCTTTACAGTGCTTTGCCGCACTTAGCGCAGCATCTGATTTTCTTGTCGCCTTCTACCTTGATAGAAACGCGGGTGCCCTTCTTGCATTCCTTGCAATAAGGGGAAACCTTGCAGGCATAGATAGCGCCTTCGGTCTTCACGATGCCGCCAGCTTCGCCCTGTCTGCGGGGCTTAACGTGCTTTGCAACGGTGTGAACGCCTTTAACGATAACTTTGCCTTCCTTGGGGGATACGGCTACTACTTCGCCGGTAACTCCCTTATACTTGCCGGAGTTTACTATTACAGTTTCACCGGTCTTTACGTGAATGTTACTCATTATCCTTTACCTCCAATTACACTACTTCGGGTGCGAGGGAGAGGATCTTCATGTAATCCTTCTCACGAAGCTCTCTTGCAACCGGGCCAAAGATACGAGTGCCTCTGGGGTTCTTATCTTCTTTGATAAGAACTGCGGCATTTTCATCAAATCTGATATAGGAACCATCTGCTCTGCGCTGGCCCTTAACGGTTCTTACTACTACTGCAGTAACAACGTCGCCCTTCTTAACTACGCCGCCGGGTGCTGCTTTCTTAACAGAGCAAACCACAACGTCGCCAATTCCTGCGTAACGTCTGCCGGTACCGCCAAGAACTCGGATGCACATCAGCTCTTTTGCGCCGGTATTATCGGCAACTTTCATAAATGACTGCTGTTGAATCATCGTGTCTCCTCCTTACTTAGCCTTCTCAACAATTCTTACTACACGGAAATACTTGTCCTTGGAAAGGGGACGGGTTTCCATGATTTCTACGGTGTCGCCGATACCGCATTCATTGTTCTCATCATGAGCCTTGAATCTAACGGTACGCTTAACGATCTTTTTATAAAGGGGGTGCTTAACATTGTCGCGGACAGCAACTACAACGGTTTTGTCCATCTTGTCGCTAACAACAATGCCGACTCTCACTTTTCTAAGTGCTCTTTCTTCCATTTTCGGTTACTCCTTTCCGCTTACGCCTGCGTAGAGAGTTCTTTCTCACGGAGAACCGTGAGCACTCTGGCGATGGTCTTCTTAGTCTCGACAAGCTTCATGGGGTTGTCGAGCTGGTGTATGGAGTGCTGGAAACGCAGCTTGAAGAGTTCTTCTTTCTGCTCCTCCAGAATCTTGTTGAGTTCTTCAGGAGACTTACCTCTGATTTCTTTTAATTCCATTGTAATACCTCCTATTTCTCAAGGTCAGCCTTGGAAGCAAACTTACATTTGATGGGAAGCTTGTGAGAAGCAAGACGCATAGCTTCGCGTGCCTGTTCTTCGGTGATGCCGTCCATTTCAAACATAACTCTGCCGGGCTTAACCACTGCTACCCAGTACTCGGGAGAACCTTTACCGGAACCCATTCGGGTTTCAGCAGGCTTCTCGGTGATGGGCTTATCGGGGAATATCTTTATCCAAACCTTACCGCCACGCTTGATGTAACGAGTCATAGCGATACGGGCTGCTTCGATCTGGTTGCTGGTGATCCAAGCGGGTTCTGCTGCTACAAGACCGTAGGTACCGTAGGTAATGGTGTTACCGCGGGAAGCCTTACCGGTAAGTCTGCCGCGCTGAACACGTCTGTATTTAACTCTTTTGGGCATTAACATGATTATTTACCTCCCTGACGCTTTACCTCGGGAAGAACCTCACCCTTGTATATCCATACCTTGATGCCGATCTTACCGTAGGTGGTATTAGCCTCATAGAAGCCGTAATCAATATCGGCTCTGAGGGTCTGAAGCGGAATAGTGCCTTCATGGTAATGCTCGGTTCTTGCGATTTCTGCACCGCCGAGACGGCCGGAAACTGCAACCTTGATACCCTTTGCACCAAGCTTCATAGTTCTGCCGATAGCCATTTTCATTGCGCGGCGGAACGAGGTTCTCTTTTCGAGCTGTGCTGCGATATTCTGTGCAACGAGAAGTGCATTGAGATCGGGCTGCTTGATTTCGATAACGTTTACAGCAGCAGCCTTGCCAACGAAGTTTTCAACTTCCTTGCGAAGCTTTTCAATCTCAGTGCCGCCCTTACCGATAACAAGACCGGGTTTTGCGCAGCGGATGATAACGCGAACCTTTGCGTTGTCACGCTCGATTTCTATTTTTGCAACGCCTGCACCTGCAAGTCTTGCAGTGAGGAACTTTCTGAGTTTGTAATCGGAAACGAGGGTATCGCCGAAAACTTCGTCTTTAACGAACCAGCGGGAATCCCAGTCCTTGATTATGCCAACACGGAGACCGTGAGGATTAACTTTCTGACCCATTTACTGTACCCTCCTTAATTCTTTTCCGCAAGCGCGATAGTTACGTGAGAAGTGCGCTTAAAGATGCGGTCTGCTCTGCCCTTTGCACGGGGTCTTACTCTCTTCATGTTCTTCATGATACCGGGAGTAACAAAGCATTCGGAAACGTAGAGTTTTTCTACATCCATTCCAAAGTTGTGATCTGCGTTTGCGATAGCCGAATTAAGAAGCTTAAGAACGGGTTCGCAAGCGATCTTGTTAGTATATTTGAGTATTGCGGCTGCCTCAGCAACGTTTTTGCCTCTGATAAGGTCGAGAACGATCTTGACCTTGCGGGGAGTCATACGGAGCTGCTTGAGATAAGCCTTTGCTATCTTCTGTTCCATTATATTATCTCCTTCCGCTTATTTGCTGTTCGATGTCTTGGAACCGCTGTGGCCCTTGAAGTGTCTGGTGGGAGCGAACTCGCCGAGTCTGTGACCAACCATATCTTCTACCACGTATACGGGAACGTGCTTCTTACCGTCGTGTACTGCGATGGTATGTCCTACGAATTCGGGGAATATTACGGAAGCACGGGACCAAGTCTTAAGAACTCTCTTCTCGCCCTTCTCGTTCATTTCGCAAATTCTCTGGTATAATTTAGGCTCCACAAAAGGGCCTTTTTTAACGCTTCTGCTCATTTGTTTATTCCTCCTTCACCGTATTACTTAGCGTTTCTGCGCTTAACGATAAACTTATTGGTGCGAGCCTTCTTGTTTCTGGTCTTATAACCGAGAGCAGGCTTGCCCCAAGGAGTCAAAGGACCGGGATGACCGATAGGCGCGCGGCCTTCACCACCACCGTGGGGGTGGTCTACGGGGTTCATTACGGAACCGCGTACGGTAGGACGGATACCCATGTGACGCTTCTTACCTGCTTTACCGATCTTGATATTCTCGTGCTCGAGGTTACCAACCTGACCGATAGTAGCGGTACAGTCAAGACGAACGTAGCGAACTTCGCCGGAGGGAAGTCTTACCTGACCCATCTTGCCTTCCTTGGACATAAGCTGTGCAGCAGCACCAGCGGAACGAACCAGCTGTGCGCCTCTGCCGGGATAAAGCTCGATATTGTAAATAACAGTACCAACGGGGATGTTTGCAAGGGGAAGAACGTTACCGGGACGGATATCGCTGTCTGCGCCGGAGTAAAGAACGTCGCCTACTTTGATGCCGTTTGCTGCGATAGCGTAGCTCTTGTTGCCCTGCTCATCGCAAAGAAGTGCGATGTATGCGGTACGGTTAGGATCGTACTCGATAGCGGTTACGGTGCAAGGAGAAGTATTGTTTCTCTTGAAATCGATAATTCTGTACTTTCTCTTGTTGCCGCCGCCCTGGTGACGAACAGTTACGCGGCCGAGGTTGTTACGGCCTGCTTTGCTCTTAAGAGTAACTACCAGAGATTTCTCAGGTGTCTTCTTAGTGATCTCCGCAAAGGAGGGAGTAGTCATATGTCTTCTCGACGGAGTTGTAGGATTATAAGTCTTAACAGCCATTGTTCATTAACTCCTTTCGATTACATAAGGCTATCGAAGAATTCGATGGTCTTGGATTCGGGAGCAAGCTTAACGATTGCCTTCTTCCAAGCGCTGGTCTTACCGATGTGGTAACCCATTCTCTTGGTCTTGCCCTTAACGGAAATGGTAGTAACCTTATCTACCTTAACGCCGGGAAAAATCTTTTCTACAGCGTTCTTTATTTCTACCTTGTTAGCATCGGTAGCAACCTTGAAGGTGTACTTGCGATTCTGCATGTCCTCGTTGGAAGCTTCGGTGATAACAGGCTTAAGAATGATATCGTATGCAGATTTCATTATGCGTAAACCTCCTCAAGCTTTTCGATTGCAGCCTTGGTGGCAACGACCTTCTCGCTGTTAAGGATCTCATATACGTTGAGAGTGTTAACGAGAGTGGTCTTTACAGTTTCGATGTTAGCGCAGCTCTTTACTACTTTCTCATCTACATTTTCGAGGAGAAGGAGAGCCTTCTGGGGAACTACTACGGTGTGAGACTTCTTCTCGCCGTCTGCCTTGTAGTTCTTGTTAACTTCTTTCTGGCAGCCGAGAGCGTTGAACATGTTCACCATTTCCTTGGTCTTGTATGCATCCAGCGCGATATTGTCTACGACAATCAGTTCACCATTTGCAACCTTGGAAGAAAGTGCGGAGTACAATGCAGCTCTCTTAACCTTCTTGTTAACAGAAACCTTATAGGTGCGGGGCTTGGGACCGAGGGCGATACCGCCGTGAGTCCACTGAGGAGAACGGGTGGAACCCTGTCTTGCTCTGCCGGTTCCCTTCTGACGCCAGGGTTTTCTGCCGCCGCCGGAAACTTCAGCTCTGGTGAGGGTGGACTGGGTACCCTGTCTCTGGTTGAGCAGGTATGCTCTTACTACGGTGTGAAGTACGGGTGCATTAACCTCTGCGCCGAAAACTTTTTCGGAAAGCTCCATGCTGCCGCAAACTTCGCCCTTCATATTGTATACATTTACATTAGGCATTACTTTATCCTCCCTTCACTTATTTAACGGTGTTGCGGATGATAACTACTCCGCCGCGTGCGCCGGGTACAGCGCCCTTAACCGCAATGAGATTCTTTTCGGAATCGATCTTAACGATTTCCAGGTTAAGCATGGTAACCTTTTCATTACCGTATTGACCGGGCATTTTCTTGTTCTTGAAGATTCTGGAAGGATCGCTGTTTGCGCCTACAGAACCGATGTGACGGTGAACGGGACCGCCGCCGTGGGTCATACGAAGCTGTGCCTGACCCCATCTCTTGATAACACCGCTGAAGCCATGGCCCTTGGTGATACCGGTGATGTCAACTTTTTCGCCTACCTCAAAGGTGTCTGCAGTAACAACGTCGCCTACGTTCATGGAAGCAGCGTTATCAAGACGGAACTCTTTGAGATACTTTTTGAAGGAAACTTCAGCTTTAAGGAAGTGTCCCTTCGCGGGCTTGGTAAGCTTTCTCTCAGCGATGTCTTCATAGCCGAGCTGAACTGCTTCGTAGCCGTCGTTTTCTGCGGTTTTCTTCTGTGTTACAGTGCAGGGACCTGCAGCTATAACAGTTACCGGGATGACGTTGCCCTTCTCATCGAAGATCTGGGTCATACCGATTTTCTTACCGATGATGCCTTTTTTCATTTTTATCCTCCTTAAGGTTATTGGTTAACCCGCCTTGCAGGTTAACATGACCTTTATTTAACTGAATTAAAGCTTGATTTCGATATCAACGCCTGCGGGAAGTTCGAGGTTGGTGAGAGCCTCAACAGCCTTTGCAGAGGGCTTGATGATGTCGATAAGACGCTTATGGGTGCGGTACTCGAACTGTTCACGGCTATCCTTATACTTGTGAACTGCACGGAGTATGGTTACGATTTCCTTTTCGGTAGGAAGAGGAATGGGACCGGAAACTGCTGCGCCGGAACGCTTTGCGGTCTCAACGATCTTTTCTGCTGCCTGATCGATCAGAGAGTGATCATAGGACTTGAGTCTGATTCTGATTTTCTGGGTTGCCATTTGGATTTCTCCTTTATAATATAAATAATGTAGCAAGGTGTTCGCTGCAGTTCCAACACTGTTCCGGGCGTTTCATTTCCGACCCATAAAAAATGTTGGAAAATTCGCCAGATCAAACTGACATACTCTGTGTGAGTTACCTGCTTTTGGGCAGCAATCTCCCACTTCATCGCACACCAAGCTCGCGTAGTATAACACATTACGACCCTTTTGTCAATATATTTTGATAAATTCCCACTATTTTTCTTTTGTTAACTTTTTGTGAACAAAATATGAATTTTTGTTAATTTGTTTTTATCACTTCCCAAAATGTATTTTGGTGTGTTATAATGAATTACGGTGCACAGCGCCGTGAACAAAATACAGGAGGAACTATTTATGAAACGTATAATTGTTTTATGTATACTTGCTTCCCTTTTGCTCTCCGCGTGCAACTCTGCAAAACTACAAGAGGCAAGTAACAACAACAACCCGGCGCAAGCAGAAATTTACGAAACACCTGCCAACACAGACGTTTCAGAGAATTCCGGTGTTGCTGAGGTTTCGGAAAATTCTGTTGAGCCTGAGGTTTCGGAAGAATCACCTCAAGTAACTCTTGCAGACCTTACCGAAGATGAAATTCGTAAGATTACCGATACTTTAATTACTTCCGAATACGGTGTTGCCGACTTGTCTGATTACACTTTTAGATTTTACATTCATGATAACAGGGTTACCGTGTACTATGACCTGTACATCTTTGGCATCCGCACACACGAAGGTTTTAGTGTTACATTAAACTCCGATTGCAGCGTTAAAAGCCATAATTTCGACAACGAAGGTATGGCTGCATATATCGATGTAATAACCGACGAGATGTTTAATGACACAAAAGAA
>JAZSIT010000194.1:0-5561 GCA_045533895.1 Eubacteriales bacterium | reverse complement strand
CCATGGAAAGTTCACCCCTAAAATCCTTCGGATTTTTGGGGACCTCGAGATAATGCACCCCTAAAATCCTTCGGATTTTTGGGGACCCCGAGATAATGCACCCCTAAAATCCTTCGGATTTTTGGGGACCCCGAGATAATGCACCCCTAAAATCCTTCGGATTTTTGGGGACCCCGAGATAAAGCCACAAGAATCACTAAAAACGACTCGCTTTTTTCAAAAAAAGCGGGTCTTTTTTTATATAAAATGCGTTTTCCTTAAACTCTTCTTACAATTGGGTAGATAATTAAAGTATGAAAAAATATTAAAGGAGATGTTTTTATGAAAAAGACCTTTATTTTATTACTTTGTTTTTTGATTTCGGGTATATTTTGCGCCTGCAATATGGATAACGAAAACACTTCCCTTCCTCCTGCCGATGATCCTGTAGGCGAATACGACGAAGCGTCCAAGGTATTAGTTGAAAACGTATCTGATACGGCAGAAGGAACATTTGATATAAAGTACAAAAAATATGACTACAAAGACGGCAACGCAGTAATACTTAATTTCAAAAATCAGACGGGCACTAACTATAAGGTTACCGTTACGGCAAGCTACATAAATGGGGACGGCAGTGTTATAAAAACCGAATCCCAGACCTACAAGGATATTGCCACGGGTACGGAAACACATTTTGTTTTTAACCCCGGAATTGCTTTTTCGGACTTTGATTACGATGTGCAGGCAGAGGTTTACGAGGGAGTATGCTTCCTTTCAAATATAAAACAGCTTGAGTGGGATATGAACTCAAAGGACGCAAATATACTGGCGTGGCCTATATATGACTCGGGCGTGGAAAGCGCATCTTACTGGGCGTTGTACGGAAGTCCGCAGTATGAAAACAAAAATCCCGATATTATGGCGAGACATATGGTTGCCGTTTCCTTTGATATTCACGGCGAGATACTTAACATAACTACAGGGGGCTGGAAGCTGATGGCGCCCGGTATAAACAAAGTTGATATAAACGTTGCCAACAGCGACCAAAGCTTTACCGCAAAGCAAAGCACCTGGCCCGATGAATTTAAGGACGGATTTGACATACTGCTGATAGCTATAGACTATATGAGCGAAGAAGAATTTTATGATTTGAGGTAAAACAATGTTTATATCTACTTGTAAAAATACGGTTAAGACCCTTTTCCGTTCCCCTTCCTTCTGGATGGTGGTGTTGGTGGGAACGGTTTACGCTGTTTACAATGAGGTGATTGTAAGCCACTACGGTTACGTGGATATGGCTACCTACGAAATGATATGGGATACCGACCCCAGATATATACTGGATTTTCAAAGCTACGCAAAGCTGTTTGCAAATATGTCAAACGTGATATGTATGATCCCCTCTGCTTTGCTGTGCGCCGTTTCCGCCGCAGTAATACTTATGCGCGATTACGGCGATAGATTTTTTGAAATCGAAAAAGCGGCAGGTATGAAGCCTTCCGCATACGTATACGGCAGATTTATTTCTCTTGCCGCAGTAAACACCGCTTTTCATTTTATTCTTTTGAATTTATGCCTTTTCAGCTACGTTATCACCCGCAGCGGTGTACAAGGAATGACCGCATTCGATACCTTCACGGATGGGTTTATAAGAAACGTACTTCTTGAGCTTATTATGGCCGTACCTTCCATACTTATATACTTATGCGTTACTTACATCATCGGCGCGGTATTTCACAACGGTATCGCCGCGGCAGTAGGCGGAATTGCGTATGCTTTATTTAATATGATGTTAAACAAATTCTTCGGCTGGAGCGGCGGCGAGATAATTACCGTTATACGGGATTATCTGTCCCCCGTTCCCAAAAAGGTATTTTGGTTTATGTATTACTTCCGCACCGAGTGGGAGGAAATGCCGCTGGAAACCTTTAACACATCCGCAAAATACGTTGTAACCAGCGTAACAGCGTTTGTAATATTTACCGCCGTGATCACGCTGATAATTTATTTCAAAACCAAAAAGCGCACCGTATAAAGGAGAAAAAGATGAAAAAACTTATATGCATACTTTTATCGGTTCTGTTTGTTCTTACAGTTTTTACAGGCTGTAAAGACGAGGAGTTAGGCACGGGAAACGACCCTATTCCCGAATATGACAGCGAGCAAAAGATACCCACACCAAAGCCCGAGGATAAACCGGAAACCTCTGTAAACAAGGAAAACACTTCCGAAGTGGTTAACATTACCGGCGAATTTACGGTAAAGCACAAAAAATACGCTTATGAGGGAAACAACCTTGTTATTCTGAACTTTGAAAACGGCACAAACACCCATTATACCGTAACTATTGAAGCCAATTACAAGGACGAAAAGGGAAATATTCTTTTTACCGAAGAACAGACCTACAACGATATTGCGGCAGGCACAAGCGCGTATTTTCTGTTCAAGCCCGATATGCAGTTTGACACCTTTGAATACGAGGTATATTCGGAAGTGTACGAGGGGACTTTGTGGCGGTCTAACTTTATACCCAAGGATTATAATTCCGAACTGCCCATACAACTGCAGTATTGGTACGGTCCCTTTGTGGATAAAACGGACGGAAAGGCCTATGAAACCCACCAGCTTTGCTCAAAACTGGAATTTGAAAACAAAAACGAAGTGAATACCTACTGCGAATTCGCGGTAATTATCTTCGACAGCAATGATCAAATATTTGTACTCGAAGAAAGAAAATACGATTGGCAAAAGAACTGCTTGGAAGCCGATTGGTGGTGTCAGGATTTCTGGCTGTATGCGGGCCACGAGGAAGTGGTCAATCTGGACAAGGACACCTGGCCCGATTACCTTAAAAACGGATTTTACGGTATTGCGGCGGTGCAGGCGGCGCTTCCCAAAGAAGAAGTGCCCGAAGATTACTGGGCACTTGAGGACAGAAGAGAAAAATAACGGAAGGTAAAAGCAATGTTAAAGAAAGTATTAATACTCTTGTTTGCATTTGTATTGCTTCTTTCGGGGTGTGAAAGTGCTGAAAACAGCGTTCCGCCGGCAGAGAGCTCCGACACCGCGGTATCTGCACCGGAAGCAAGCAAGGAAGAAGAAACAAGCAAACCGCCCGTTGTTATACAACCGCCCGAAAGCTCTGATATTCCCATCGACGGCGAGCAAATGGAGGGTGAGTTTGGAAAATACACCTTTATTTCCGAGGAAAACGGCAAAACGGTTGCGGGAATTTACAAAAAGGAGCAGATAAAAGAGTTTTCCGAACGTAAAGAAAAAGGTGAATGGTACACCATAACCTATGATGAAATGTGTTATCTGGTTGAAGACACTTTTAAACTGTTTGAGGAATACGATCTGGTGCGGATCACCGATATAAACGGAGAGGTACACACCTATTACGGGCTCAGCTTTTTTTCATCCGATGAATATTACGCCTGCTTTAACCGTCTTGCTTCATCCGATGACCCGGCTTGTTCTTTTGATCTTGATCAGGATATCCGCGACGTAATATTCAAGCGTCTTGAAGTGCTTACCACCGCAATATGCTATGAATTCAAATCCGCGATGGGCGGCGGTATCGGCGGTGACCCGAAGATATTTTATTTCGGCATGGAAAACGAGATGAGTGAAGCGGAAATGAGCAGCATGTCCACCGATATATGGGTGGTATACAACGATAAACGCGCCCGCGATCTGAGCGCATATAATTACGGCGTGCTCGTCTTTTGCTATACCGACCTATACGCCGTACCCGACGTAAGCGAGGGAAGCACGGATTATCTGCAAAACTTTGATCCGGGCGAAAAATTCCCGTATAATGCAGGAAAATATGAATACGGCAACGAAAACAAAACGATTATTGTGGAAGTACAGGAAACCGAAAATTTCTATCCCGTTGCAAGAATACGTATAGACAATGAAACGCATATTGAAGAACTGGAAAGGCTGTGGGGCGAACTGCACAGTGCTTCCGGCAAAACGCCCGACGATATTTTCCAGAATTCCGATTACCGTATTATAGTTTATTTTAACGGTTTTACAGATTACTTCGGAGATATGTCCCAAAACTACCCCGAATACAGAAGCGTATTTTACCGCTCCGACGGCAAGTTTGATGCATTCTCTCTGGCTCACGATGCCAACGTAGAGCAGGATATATACTGTATGGGCGGATGCAAAGAGCTGGCGGCGAGCATTAACCGAATTGTTGAAGAAATATTAAACACAAAGGAGTGAAACAAAAATGCTTTTTTGGCGTTCATTAAAGAAAAACGCATATTTTCTTGTAATTGCCCTTTTTCTGCTTGCCTTTTCCTGCACGGTGTGGAATCCCCACCACCTTATAGTGGCTTTGCCCGAGCACGGATTTATTGATTCCACCGAGTTTTTTATACCATTTGTACTGCTATTGCCTATTTCCTTTTTGCTGTATGATAATTTTGAAATTGAGCTCGGCTTGGTATGCGGCGTAAAAACTACAAAATTGTTGTTTACAAAGTTTATTGCAATACTGCTGTTTGCCATTACCGCCGCTTTTGCGATGGTTGCGCTGTTCGAATATGAAGCGTATATGCCTGAAAAGCAAACAAAGGTGATAATTCCCATACATATTCCCGAAAATTTTAAGGTATATATGTTTATTTCAGCCTTTGTAACCACGGTGTTTTTCGCTTCGCTGTTTTTGTTTTTGCGCGTTGCCATTAAAAACTGCTATGCCCCCGTGGGATTGGGAGTTTTGGTGTATACCGTATTCAACGGATTTAATTACGATATCCACTCCGGTTATACGGATATAAGAAAATGTCTGTTTGACCCCTTCTTATCCAACTATTTTATGGGCGATACGGTGCTTACCGAGTATTACCGTGTAGGACCTTTATGGACATATAACAGACTGCTGTTTTTCGGAATAGCGGTAGTATTACTCGTTGCAACGTACTTCTTACTCCGCAGAGAAAAACTCCACCAAGGCTTTAATGATTAATTGAAAGGAAAAACATTATGAAAATAGAAATTAAAAACATAACCAAAATCTACCCCAGAGGAAAGAAAAAAGCCCTTAACGGCGTGAATATCGAGATCGGTCAAGGCATATTCGGTCTTATCGGTCGTAACGGTGCGGGAAAGACCACACTTATGCGTATTATTGCAACTATTATGGACGCAACCGAAGGCGAAATATATTTTGACGGAAAAGAACTGAAGGCAAACAAAGACGAATTCCGTTCTTCTCTCGGTTATCTTCCCCAGAGTACAAAGCTGATGCCCAGAATGAATATTGTTGAATTTTTGGATTACGTTTGTATTTTAAAGGGCATTAAAGACAAAAAAGAACGCAAAGAAAGAATTACAAATGCAATAGAAACAGTAGGTCTTGTAGGAGAAGAAAAGAAGAGATTAAAAGCATATTCCGGCGGTATGTTGCGCAGAGCAGGTATTGCACAGGCGCTTATAGGTGATCCGAAAGTTCTCATAATCGATGAGCCCACAACGGGACTTGACCCCGAGGAAAGACTGTACTTCCTTAACCTGCTTTCCAAGATTGCAATGGAAAGAACTATAATCTTTTCCACACA
>JAZSIT010000197.1:0-3134 GCA_045533895.1 Eubacteriales bacterium | reverse complement strand
TTTACTGGAAGAAAAATGACAGATAAAAATATGCCGGTGCGGAAAAATGTTCGCTGGGAAAAACAGGACTACAGTCAACCGGCTGAATATGCAATAACGATATGCGTGAAGGATAATAAACAGATATTATCGAGAGTTGTGTGGGATAATTCAATGCGGGGCGTCGAGGCGCCGCCCCCTACCAACTATACGATTACCGAAAACGAAAAAAATAATAATGCGAATAATGAAGTCTGTTCGTTATCAAAAAAATCAAATCAAACCGTAGGGGACGCCCGTCCCTACAAATGACGCCGTTACCGAGAGTGAAAATCATATTATAAATTGTGATGATAACAACGGAGCTAATTCGTTAATATCAAAATTTATATCTACGTTCAAACGATTTTGCAACAAGGAATACGGTAAAAACATTTGGCAACGTTCATTTTACGACCACGTTATACGTGATGACAACGATTTAACGGGTGCAAAAACATATATTAGTGAAAACCCTATCCGATGGTTAGAAGAAAATTAAGAAAATTCCGAATAGGACTGACGCATTTGGATGCAGAAGGCGTTTTTACGAGCGGGGAGCTGTAGTATTCTACTGCCCACCGACTAAAAATTTCTACAAAAACGCAAACAAAATAAATTTGCAGGAAATCCTGAAAGGATTTCTACCGATAAAACCGTTAGAAGCGGGACGTCGGAGCGGGGTCCCTGCAAATGTGTTCCAGCATTTGTGGGGTGCGTTTCGGAGCGGGGTCCCTGCAAATGCGTTCCAGCATTTGTGGGGTGCGCTTCGGGGACGCCGTGCCCTACGATTTGCAAATCATTTTAGTGTGTGCGTTTTTGGGTTTGGGGTCCCCGCAAATCGAAGATTTGTGGGGTGACTTCTGCGCCGAATGCTAAGTCCCGATAGAGAGGAAAAAAATATGAGCGAAATCAAAAATTACGACGACAGTCAAATACAGGTCCTTGAGGGTCTGGAGGCGGTGCGGAAGCGTCCCGGTATGTATATCGGTACTACCTCGGCGAGAGGACTCCACCATCTTATATATGAAATAGTGGATAATTCTATTGACGAGATACTTGCAGGATATTGCAAGGACGTTATTGTCGTGCTTGAAAAGGACGGATCCTGTACCGTTAAGGATAACGGACGAGGTGTGCCCAGCGGTATCCACCCCACACAGGGCAAGCCTACACTTGAGGTTATTTTCTCAGTGCTTCACGCAGGCGGTAAGTTTGGCGGCGGCGGTTACCAGATAGCAGGCGGCTTGCACGGTGTTGGTGCTTCTGTTGTTAACGCACTTTCAAAGCGTCTTGAGGCGTATAACCACCGTGATGGAAAGGGATATTACGTTGCTTTTGAGCGCGGTAATATGGTTGAGCCCATGCGTGAAACGGGTGAGACCGAGGAGCACGGTCTTACTGTACGCTTCTGGCCCGATGAGGAAATATTTGAGACTGTGGTTTTCGATACCGAGACAGTACGTACCCGTCTCCGCGAGCAGGCGTTCCTTAACGCAGGTGCATCTATTATCCTTAGGGACGAGAGAGTTGAGCCTGCCACGGAAGAGCATTTTTGCTTTGAGGGCGGTATAAGAGAGTTTGTAACCTATATAAACGACCAAAAGGGCGCGGAGATGCTGCATAGCGACGTAATTTACGTTAGCGGCGAGAAGGGCACTTCTGTTGCAGAGGTTGCACTCCAGTACAACGACACATACAACGAAAGCATTATATCCTTTGCAAACAACATGCACACCATTGAGGGCGGTACCCACGAGACGGGATTCCGCAGTGCTATTACAAAGGTATTAAACGATTACGGCAGAAAATACAACATCCTTAAAGAGGGTGAGAAATTAAGCGGTGAGGACGTCAGAGAAGGTCTTACCGCCGTTGTAAGCGTTAAGCTGGTGGACGCACAGTTTGAATCCCAAACAAAGGCAAAATTGGGTAATTCCGAAATTCGTACACTTGTTGAAACCATGGTGAACGAAAAGCTTGCCACTTATCTTGAGGAAAACGCCACCACCGCAAGAACCATTCTTGAAAAGGCGCTTTCCGCTTCCCGTGCGAGAGAGGCGGCAAGAAAGGCAAGAGAATTAACCAGAAGAAAGGGTCTGCTGGAATCCTCCTCCCTGCCCGGAAAGCTTGCAGACTGTAACGAAAGAAGAGCCGAGTTTACCGAGCTTTATCTGGTAGAGGGTGACTCTGCGGGCGGTACTGCAAAGGACTGCCGCGACCATAGATTCCAGGCTATTCTCCCTCTCCGCGGTAAGATTCTTAACGTTGAGAAGGCTCGTCTTGAGAGAATATATTCTTCCACACAGATAATTCCCATTATCCTTGCTTTGGGCACGGGTATTGGCAGTGAATTTGATATTACAAAATTAAGATACGGCAAGATAGTTATTATGGCGGATGCGGACGTTGACGGCGCACACATAAAAACACTGCTGCTCACCTTCTTCTTCAGACACATGCGTCCTCTAATTGAAAACGGTCACATTTTTGCAGCCCAGCCCCCTCTTTATAAGGTCTACAAGGGCAAGCAGCAGAGATATGCATTCTCTGACGAGGAGAGAGACGTATGTATTGCGGAGCTTGGCGCAGGCGCTCAGGCTGAGAGATATAAGGGTCTTGGCGAGATGGACGCAGACCAGCTTTGGGAGACCACTATGGACCCCGAGAGAAGAACTTTAAAGCGTGTTACCATTGAGGACGCGCTTATGGCAGACGCGCTGTTTAGCGTACTCATGGGCGACAAGGTAGAGCCACGCCGCGAATTTATTGAACTTAACGCAAAATATGCAGAGAATATCGATGTTTAAGGGAAAGGAGGACATATAATTTTGGCACACGAGGAATACGATTACAGTTCCCACGAGAACCAAACAATTGTTAATATCGGCATTGAAAAAGAGATAAAGACAAGCTATATTGAATACGCCATGTCGGTTATCGTGGGCAGAGCATTGCCCGACGTAAGAGACGGTCTTAAGCCGGTACACCGCAGAATACTTTATTCAATGCACGAAGAGCATCTGACATACGATAAGCCCTTCCGTAAGTCCGCAACCACGGTAGGTTACGTGCTGGGTCATTACCATCCCCACGGCGACGCTTCGGTTTATGAT
>JAZSIT010000131.1:0-20636 GCA_045533895.1 Eubacteriales bacterium | reverse complement strand
GAAGCAAGTGATGAAATATCGGAAGAAGAAAGCGTTCCCGAGGAAATCAAACCCGAGGAGAGCAAACCCGAGGAAAGCAACCCTGAAGTAAGCGCTCCTGAAGTCAGCGCTCCCGAGGTCAGCGTTCCCGAGGTCAGCGTTCCCGAAGCAAGCGAGCCCGAAGCAAGCGAGCCGGAAGTGAGTGAACCCGATTATGCGCAAATGATTGTGGGTTTTTGGACTAACGTTGTCCGCGTCTATTATGAAGAAGGCAGTGATAATCTGGAAACTTATCATTATATGTTCAACGCAGACGGCACGGGATATTCCGATTACCGTTGTTACACCTATTACGCCGATATCCCCGAAGGAGATTATGCAGACGGCTGGTCTTTGGCAGGCATGGGATACATGAATTCGAATTTCACCTACGTTATCGAAGGAGATAAGCTTATAATTACTTATCCGCCCCACGGTCAAAATGAATACGACCCCGAATACAGCAGAGGATATACCACAGAAGTGGATTTTTCCTTTGATGAAAAGGGATTCCTGATATTAGGCATCCGCAATAACACTGCTTATGCCAAAGGTAACTACACCCTTAAAGAGCTGTGCGAGGCTTTCGGCGTGGATTATACAGTAAAAATAGTTGACCCCGATTGGTAAAAAAAGGACACGAGTAATCGTGTCCTTTTTCGTGTTGCGTTTTTGATTCGCGGGGTCCCCGAGAAACCGCAGGTTTCTTGGGGTGCTTTCCGGGGTCCCCGAGAAACCGCAGGTTTCTTGGGGTGCTTTCTGGGGTCCCCGAGAAACCGCAGGTTTCTTGGGGTGCTTTCTGCGCCAAATGAACGCGCTCCTATTTTTACCAAATAACTATTCTCTTTTCGGGAGCGATATACATCTTGTCGGTTTCCTTTACGTCAAAGGCGGAATACCACTCGGAGAAGTTTCTGGGAGGCATATTAGCACGGAGGAGGCAGGGACCGTGAACGTCAACAGACAAAAGCATCTGCTGATATTCGGGACGTGCCTTTTGGCACCATACTCTTGCCCAGTTGGAGAAATACTCGGTATAAGATGAGTTTTCGGTGTCTGCCATAATATCCAGAGTTACGGACATACCGCCGTTATCTGCCATATTCTCGCTTACGATAAAGGCGCCGTTTACCTTGCCCCAGGGAAGCTCGATACCGTCGAACTGCTCTATCATCTGCTGTACCTTTGCTTCGAAGCGCTTGAAATCGTCCTCGGTCCACCAATCGTTGATGTTACCGTTTTCATCGCACTTTGCACCGTTTGAGTCAAAGGCGTGGGAGATCTCGTGGCCGATAACCGCGCCGATACCGCCCAAATTCTCACTTCTGGTCTGCTTGAGAGAATAGAAGGGAGCCTGCAGAATAGCCGCAGGGAAGGTTATATCGTTAACGAAAGGATCGTAGCAGGCGTTTACCATATGGCCGGGCATTGCCCAGTTTTCGGGCTCGGTAGGCATATCCAGCTTGCTGAGCGAATCCAGTTCTCTTACAGCCTTAAGAGAAAGAACTATATCAAAGAGAGAAGCATCGGTATCAAATACCATTTTTTCGTATACTGCTCTCACCTTGTCGGGATAACCCATCTTAACACCCATGGTGGAAAGCTTGAGGATAGCCTTTTCACGGGTAGCCTCGCCGAGTATCTCGTTGGTCTTGATGCGTTCCTTATATTTGTTGATTATCTGATAAACTATCTCGGTAATATCCTTCTTTGCTTCTTCGCCGAAGTATTTTTCGCCGTAATAGATACCAACGGGCTCGGAATATATACCGGAAGCAAGGTTATATGCAAACTTTTCAATAGACTGCATCTTTGCAACGCCCATAAGAGCGCGGCTGTACATACCGCCCATATCACGCAGCTCCTCGGAAAGGAAGTTGCAGGCGCGAAGCAGCCCGGTAACGTATGCCCAGTGCTTGTATGCTTCAAGAGTGTCCTCGTTAAGCACGGTTGCAAAAGCGCCGAAGAATCTGGGCTCGGTAACAACAACGGTTTCGGGCACCTTGCCGAACAGATCGGTAAGAACGGCGTTAAGCTCTACGGTAGACAGCATATCGGCTACCTTGGCGGTATCCATGGGGTTATACATCTCAACGTATCTGGACCATTCTTCCTGAGTCTTTACAAGTCCGCCCAGAATTTCGTCAAACCGGAGTGCGTCGTTAACGTACTGCTCCTGCTTTTCGGGGTCAAGGTCGGTCTTTGCCATAACGGCCTTCGCAACGTTTGACCAGATACCCAAAAGCTGTGCTTTCTGTGCCGCCATTTCGGGCTTGTAATAGGATGCGTCGGGCAGAATAACGCCTGCGCCCTGAATATAAACCAGACGGCGTTTGGTGTTCTTCATATCGGTATCCACACCGATGCTGACGGGAGTGGGAATTCCGTTAAGAGACAGAGTCTTGTACAAACGGCTGAAATCGCCCAGAGTCTTTACCTCGTCAAGAACAGACAGCGCTTTAAGCGCGGGAGCAATACCCTGCTGCTCCTTACGGTCAGCATCCTTTGCGATAGCGTACAATTCGCATGCTCTCTTAAGATACTCGTTGGGATAAGACTTGCTCTCAGCCATAGCCTCAAATTCGCCCATCATTATCTTTTCAACACTGTCCGCAAGGGCGTTGAAGCCGCCTGCGCAGGGCTTGTCATCGGGAATGACCAGCTTTTCCAAAGTCTCTTGGTTGACAAACATATAAAGATCGTCTTGTATTCTTATGTTTTCCATAAAATCCTCCTATTATATATAGTGAAGTATGTGTCAGGGATATTATACAGCAGTAAATGCAAAAAGACAAGAAAAATTAATAATTTAATTTCCTATTCCTCGGCGCGGAGAGATTCGGTTGTGTGTGCGTGGCTGAATATTTCTTTTGGAATGTATTTTTTAAGAAATTCGTTCCACTCATCATTATCACAGCCATAATGGTGTGAATCTATTTTGGTACCGTTCTCGTCAAAGCTCTGTCCGTAACCGTCGCAGGAAATTAGCTCAAAGGATCCGTCAGCATAATTAATGCGAACCGTCCACGTATCGTAGCTGAAGCTGGGATCTACCGCGGCAAGTATAATTAAAATATGGTCGGAAAATCGGATATCCGAAAGGTCTTTCAAGAAATCGGAAGCTTTTTCTTCGGGTATGGTGTAGTCCACGTCCTCGGTTTCCAGAAAATAGCTCTCATAAGTATCCACCTTGCACAGATCATATATTTCTATGGAAGAAACCGAGTCAGCATCAATTTTGAAATGTTTATATTGAGGGATAATTATACAGCCCGTAAGACTGTTCATAACAAAAACAAGCAACAGAACAAAAAATACGATTCTTTTCATATATTATTTCCTTTAAGAGTTTTACAGCTTGCAATTAACATTCGTCTGATACGGCCGCAAAGATTTCTGTGTTTTTTTAAAGTAACCTCGTCAATAGCCTTTGTGTTAAACAGCAGTTGCAACCATCCTTCTAAAAAGTATTATATCACAAAAAAGTAATAACCGCAATTCCTTTGTATCAGAATTGCGGTTTATGTTTGGCTAATAACCCTAATTATGATACAATTTTTTCACAATGGTTACATTGCCGGAATCATCTGTTTCAAAATGGGCATCAAAACAAAATCTTTTGTCCCACGCCCTTACGCTAAACGTAAAATCTTTAAGATCATGATAACCAAACTTAAGCCTCAAAGAATTGTAAGTCAAGTCATCCAAAGCAGCAGTCTCAATCTCGCCACCAAAACGGTTCATCCCGTCTTTGTAAAATTCAATAGCAGCCTTTTCTGCATTTATAAAAGAGGAAATATAGCTTATCAAATCGTCTTTTGAAGATGTATCTCTATGTTGTGTCGCAAAAAACAAAAGATATTTGTAGTAATCATCAGGGAAATAGTGCACCACTATCGGGAAATCAAACAGACTGTTTCTTATATAGACGGTTTCTACATCTTTTTCAAAACAAATTTCAACAACATATTTTGAAAAAAATTCTTTCAAAAAATCAAAGTGCATGTCGGCTCCTCCTTTTTTTAATTATAACACAAAAATACAAAAACCACAATCCCTTTGTATCAGCATTACGGTTTATGTTTGGCGGAGAAGGAGGAATTTGAATTCTCGCCTACCAACCCGTTCAAATACTCTCGTATCAACCAAAACAAAAAGGACAGGCGTTGCTCTCTCTTTCTTTGTTTGGCTAAAGCTTTTTGCCCGGGATTTGAATTCTCGCCTGCGGGCTCGGTCAGGGTCGGGTCTGACTTGCCACCGGCAAGTCATTCAACACCGACCCGTTCAAATCCTCTCGTATCTGCCAAAACGAAAAAGCAGGCATTAAGCCTGCTTTTCGTTTTGGCGGAGAAGGAGGGATTTGAACCCTCGCGCCGGTTACCCGACCTACACCCTTAGCAGGGGCGCCTCTTCACCACTTGAGTACTTCTCCGTAGGAAATTAAATTGTAAATCTTTTGCCCTTTGCCATTGTGGGGTGGTCTTTTTTCGGGGTCCCCGAGAAACCGAAGGTTTCTTGGGGTGAATGTCTTTTGGCGGAGAGAGTGGGATTCGAACCCACGGCCCGTTGCCGGGTCACTGGTTTTCAAGACCAGCTCCTTAAACCGCTCGGACATCTCTCCGTAAAGGTGCAAATAGAAATATAACACAAGTAAAATGTTTTGTCAACTGTTTTTTTGTAAACTACGGCGAAAAATTATTACAAAACAGTAACAAATCCGTTGACAAACTAAAAACCGTGTGCTATTATTACTGTATGACAATGGGTGTTCTCTCCCCCGTTGCTATACATTATGTAAATTAAAAATATATAAAAGGAGAAAAACAAATGAAAAAAGCATTATCTTTTGTGCTCAGCTTGGTAATGGTTCTTTCTCTGTGCTCTGCATTCGGACTTGCAGTAAGCGCAGCGGAATCCGTTAACCTTGCAGCAGGTAAGTCCTACACTTATCCCACCGATAGTCTTTATAAGCATTGGGATACAAAGTGGGAAGTAAGCACCAAGGCTGACGTTGTTCTTACCGACGGCGACATGAGCGGTACTTACTATGGCGAAGGCATGTTCAATGGCTGGTCCAGCACAGATATCGAGATCGTTGTTGACCTTGAAGCTGCTGCAAGCGTTGAATCCTTCAAGTTCTACGCATACGGCGGCAAAGACGGTATTTCCGAACCCGCTTCCATCGACATGAGCGTATCCGTAGACGGCGAAAACTGGACTGCAGTTGAATGCACTACCGACATCGCTAAGACCGAAGCTATCACCACTTGGGGTGAAGGCGGCGCATACAACTACGTATTCACCATGACTGCAGCTTCTGCAGTTGAGGCTCGTTACGTTAAGTACGCAGTTACCAGAAACGGTCCTTTCATTTTCTGTCAGGAACTTGAAGTTTGGGGCGCAGATCCTTCCGCAGCTCCCGCAAAGACTTACAAAGACACCTATTCCGTATCCGAAAAGGTAAATGACGACGGAACCACCACCAAAGAGGCTTCTGTTGAAGTTCCCTACGGCTATACCTGGAATATCACTTCCATCAACGGCAAGATCGCCGGCGAAGATGCTACCATCTGCACCACTCAGGCTGCTTATGACGCATGTAACCCCAACTGGGCTATTACCATCTACGCTGCAAAGCAGGCTGACGGTACTTACAAGGCTATCAAGGACGCTATCGTTACCCCCGGCTCTGCCGCTAATGCAGGCATCGCAGTTGATGAAAACAATATCGCTATCGTTATTCACTCCGCTTCCTCCAACCCCGATGACGACGCTCTCTATGGTAACTGGATGAGCAAGATCGTTGCAGTTTCCGTTAAGGCCGGCGACGTTTTCGAAGTTGATATGGATAAGCTTACTGTTTACGCAGTTATCCCCGGCGGCTCTACCGGCGGCACCGTAGTTATCACCAAGGGTGACAACGTTGCTCTTAACAAGACCTACACCCTCTCCGGTTGCGGCGAGCGCACTTCTTACTTTGCAAAACTTACCGACGGCGTTGCAAAGGATGTTATTTCCTATGTTAACGAAGAATGGTTCGGCTTCTACTGCAACGGCGAAGACCTTTCCGTTATCAACGCTCCCGATAAGGTTGGTTACGTTGTTATCGACCTCGGCAAGGAAACCGATCTCTACTCTGTAAGAGTAAACACCGTAAACAAGGCAGGCTCCGGCATTGCAGCTCCCGAATATATCAAGGCTTACCTCTCCACCGACGGAACTACCTTCGGCGAAGCAGTTGAGCTTCCCGTTCAGGACGTTGAAGACACCGCTTACTGGGCAGAAGCAAACCTTTCCGGCAGCGCACGCTACGTAAAGGTTGAAGTTAAACTTGTCGGCTCCTTCGCATTCATCAACGAAGTTGAAGTTTACGAAGCAGTTAAGACTGTTGTTAACGACGGTCCTCAGGTTATCGTAGAAAAGATCACCGTAGACGGCGACCTTACCGATACCGGTTGGAACAGCAAGGGCTGGATCAAGGTTAACAACAAGACCGGTTACTGGCAGAACTCTTATGAAATCGGCCTCGGCGAAGCTGTCGCTCCCGATTTCGGTTACAAATATCAGCTCCGTGCTGACGACACCAAGCTTTACGGCGCTATCGTAGTAGACGGCGACGCAGTAGCAGGCGGCAACGGCAAGGGCACCTTCCCCCGTCTCTGGATCAGAGATAACGACGAAGCTACCATCTACACTCACTTCTATAACATCGAATTCGATGCAGACGGCAACTTCATCACCGGCGCGAAGTACAACACTTCTACCACCGAAAACAAGAGCGCTAACATCGAAAACTCCACCTTCACCGCAGTTGCAAAGGCTGAAGACGGTCAGTGCGTATTCGAATTCTCTATCGATATCGCTGAATTCTGCTCCGACGGCACCTTCGATTACTTCGTAAGCGTTGCTCAGAGCGTAAACGATGTATACGGCTGTCTCTTCCACCCCGCTTCCGAGATTGGTCCTACCGATCCTAACGGCGGCTCCGGACACGTTCCTCACAAGTATCTCCCCTTCAACACCTGGCACACCGAAAAGGACGCTACTATCAACGTAGCAGATATAGCTCTCGGCGAAGTTATCGTTTCCGACGAAGAAGAAGCTGATACCTCTCTCATGGGCGACGAACCCGCAGATCCCGCTTACAAGACCACCCTTTCTGTTGAAAACGGCTGGGAAGCAGGCAAGGAACTCAATGTTAAGGTTACTATCGAGGCTCTCAAGGACGTTAACCTTGCTCAGGTAATCTTCAATCTGTTCTACGACGCAAAAGACGTTGTTCCCGTTCTTCCCGAAGAACCCGATCTCGGCACTCTCGTTACCGCAGGCGCAGATTCTTGGAAGGATTCTTCCATCTTCTACCTCGGCGAAGCTGACGAAGATTACGGTCTCCTCATCGGCGCTCCCGGCCCCACCAACAAGGATGATGCTCTCAACGCAGGCGACAAGATCGAAATCACTCTTACCTTCAAGGTTCTTGATACCGCAAGCGCTCTCATCAACTTCCAGCTCTCCAACGACGAACTTCTCGGCTACTCCTATGAGACTCCCGAAATTGCAGACGTTGTAGGCGCAGGCGCTTCTCTCGCAGTTGCTCCTAAGTCCGAGGAACTTGGCGACGCAGGCATCTACGTTATCGCAGGTCTTGCACTTGTTGCACTTCTCGGTACCGCAATTGTAATCAAAAAGCGCGCTTAATTTTCGGCTCGTCTAAATAACGCAGACCGTAAAAACGCAAAACAAATAATAATAAGGCGAGAGCAATTAGTTTTGCTCTCGCTATTATTTTCGCTTGTTTTAAGGTAGAAATCCGTTTTACGGATTTCTTTTTTGCGTTTTTACTACGCGACTTTACTTCGCTCGCTGTAGGTTACTACAGCTCCCGCTCGTAAAGACCGCGTTCTGCGTCATTTATACATCGCCTCACTTCAAGACGTTGCTTTGGTTATTACAGACATTAGTTTCGTGCGAACAGTTTGCGGGAGGGGAACGCAAAGCGTTAAACCCCTCCCCTACAGTTATCGAAACACCGTAACTTTTCTTGACATTTGTTTTGTTTACATATATAATATAATTACACAAAACCGTTTTGGAGGGGACGAAATGAAAAGAACGATATCATTTATACTTATAGCCCTTATGCTGTGTGCGGTGCTTACTGCGTGTAATGACAATACAGGCGAGCAAAGCGTTACCGACGTTAGCGTTGGAGATACGGAATACGGCGCAGACCTGCCCGTCAAAGACCTTGAGGGCAGAGTAATACGCATTCTTTGCCGTGATTGGAACGCAAACGGAAGCGGAAGTATTCTGGGCTTTGGCGGCGAGGTTATTCAGCGCGCCGATTATTCCGAAGACAAGGCATCTGCTGTTGACGTGGCGAAAGCCGAGGTAAGGCGCGTTGTTGAGGAAAGATACAACTGTACCCTCACCGGCGATATAAAAGCAGGTGCGCAGACCGAATTAAACATTATAATCCAAGACCAGATAGCCTCCGGCGCAACAGGTGAGATGGCATACGACCTGCTCTTTGAAAACATTATCTATACCGCAGGCGCATGGTTGAACGGAACCTACGTTGACCTTGCATCTGTTGAAACTATCGACCTTTCCAACCCTTGGTGGGACCAGCAGGCAGTAAACGACCTTTCTCTTAACGGAAGACTGTTTGTTACCATGGGCGATATTAACACGCAGGATAACGACGGAACCTGGCTTATATTCTTTAACAAGCGTTTGGCAAACGAAATGGCTGCCGAATATAACTTTTATGAAATGGTGGATAACGATGAGTGGAATATGGATAATTTCATTTCCATTTGCAAAGGCATCACCTATGACAGCAACGGCGACGGCAACCTTGATGAGTTTGACACTTGGGCATTAGGCACCGAACTTTACAATATCTACGTACACGCACTGGCTTCCGGCGAGAAGATCGCGTCCAAGGATGCAAACGATTTGCCCTATCTTACTTTCCAAAACGAAAGTATGTTTGACGCGCTGGCACAAACAAACGCCTTTTATAACGATAACGGCACCGTAATGATTGCGGACGGCGGAAAATTCTCCGGAAAAGGTTATCCCAACGTATTTGAGGCAACTGTTGTTAAAGCATTTACCGAAGGCAGAGAGCTTTTCTATATGGGCGGACTTATGAATCTGACAGCCTTCCGCGCAATGGAGGACGATTTCGGTATGCTCCCCATTCCCAAAGGCAACCCCGACCAGGACAGATATTATCACTCCGTATCCTACCACCAGACATCTTCCTTGGCGATACCCTTTAATACGCCCGACGTGGAAGATCTGGGTCTTGTAATCGAAGCGTTGGGTGCTTTGAGCAAGGCAAAGGTCACCCCCGAATATTATGACCGTACACTTAAGCTTCAAGCCACCCGTGATGATGAATCCGGCAGAATGCTTGATATAATCTTTGCTTCCCGCGTTTTCGACCTTGGCTATATCTACGGTTGGGGCGGTGTAGGCAGTGCAATATTCAACACAGACCCCAACTATGCTTCCCGTTTCGAGGCTGTGGCAGACAAAGCTGAAAGCGATATGCTGGAAACACTGGAAATTCTGGACGAATTTAATTAATATAATTCCCCAAAAAATGTTGTTAGGTTACAACGGGCATTTCACGAAATGCCCCTACGGACAAAACTTGATTCCGTAACAACAATTTTTCGGGGACCCCGAAAAAACCCCCACAAAAGGTTTTTGGAAAAGCAGGGGCGATTTCACAGGGTCCTCATAAATGCGCAACGCATTTATGGGGTGGGTTTCACGAATCGCCCGCTATAGACAATACGGAATACCGCAAAAACACTTTTGCGGGGACCCCATGTAGGGGACGGCGCCCCCCGACGTCCCGAAAAAGAATACCCTAAAATCCTCACAAAAAGGTTGCCGTGAAAAAACACGGTAACCTTTTTTGATATTAGGGAAAGATAATATTGACTTTACTTTTTATAAGAGTTATAATGAGTTGTTAGGCTGTGCATATTTTAACCAAAAAGGAGGCGGGGAAGCATGAATATAGGTATTGTTCTGGCAGGCGGATTTGCAAAAGGCGCATATCAGGTAGGTGCACTTAAAGCTATACGCGAGCTTATTCCTATGGAAAACATCAAATATATAAGCTGCGCTTCCATCGGCTCACTTAACGGATATGCCTTTGCCGCAAACAAGCTGGAAAAAGCAGAGGAGATTTGGAAAGGTTTTTGCGGTGACGAGGAAAGCTTTTTTGTAATGAAGCTTCTTCGCGGCGAAAAGCTGCAGAATATTATTACTACCCTTGCCGTGCCCGAAGATAGGCTTGTGTGTAAAATGTATACCACCGTCCTTAACATAAACACCATGAAGGTGAATTATACGGAGATGAACGCTGTGCGCCAGCACACCAGAAAATATCTCCGCGCCGGAATTGCGCTGCCTATGTTTAACCGTCCCGTTAAGATAGAGCATTATAACTATTTTGACGGCGGCTTGGTGGACAATATTCCCGTTTATCCTCTTATGCAACACAAGCTGGATTATATTATTTGTATTTATTTTGATGATTATTGGTATACCTTTGAGGACGAATATTTTGACAACAAGATAGTTAAAATTTTCTTCCCCGACCCTGCCCGTGCGAAAAATTCTTTTGTGGTTACCCGTGAAAATATTGATAATATGATGGAAGCGGGCTATGAACGGGCAAGAGGAATTCTAAACCGCGTCTTTGAAAACGGCATTGAGGATTTGGACAGTATTTACAAAAATATAACCATCCTCAACGACGAAAACCCCAAAAAGCGCATACGTTTCACCACAAACACAGTAATTACCAAACTTAATAAAATCGCAAAGAAAATTACAAAAATACAGAAATAAAAAACACCGAATTTCTCGGTGTTTTTTTAATGTAATTGCGGAAGTTTTTGGTCAAACTCAAAACAAAATATAAAAATTAAAAAGATATACAAAACTATCGGCTACAATAACTAAAAGTCTGATTTTGGCACGGGGCTGGAGCATTCAGATGCAGAAGGCGTTTTTAGGCGCGTGAATCGGGCACCCCGAAAAATGCGCGCATTTTTTGGGGACCCCTTGGAGCTGTAGATTACTACTGCCCACCGACTAAAAACGTCTACAAAAACGCAATAAAAAAGTAAGGAATCCGCTTAAAGCGGATTCCTGCATTTTTATTGGAAACGGACCGTCGAAGCGGGGTCCCTGCAAATGCGACCAGCATTTGTGGGGTGCGTTTCGGGGACGCCGGTCCCTACGGGTTTTGATACATTTTATTGTATCTTTTGCGTTTTTGGGTCTGCGCTGAATGAACAGCCCCACGGCTATTTGCGCTGTGCGGCGCTGTATTCCTGCCAGAATACATATCCGTCAAATCCGGAATAATCCTCGGGAATATTGTTGGGGTCTACATCAATTCCGCCGTTTTCGCGGGAAATTTTACCTGCCAGCATAATTTCGATAGAGGTGAGCATATCCTCAAGAGGTGCCATAAGGCTGTCCTTGCCCTCCATATAATCGCAGAACTGATTGAGCATTGCCTCATAAACCTTGGAGGAATCTATCTTATAAACGTAAGTGGTCTTGGTGGTGATAACGGTGAGGGTGGAGGGCTGCCAACCCTTCATACGAACGTGGTAAGTGGCGGAAACTCCGTTTTCAAAGAGCACGAAGAAGGTTTCGGTAGGTGCGCCGTCGGTAACGCCTGCGCCGACATATTTAACCGTCTTTGCCTTAACGCCGGGAAGGAACGCGGTAATGCTTTCCACAGCGTGAATAGCGTAGTTAAACTCGTCCACACCTACAGTGGCGATGATATGGGTTATCTCCCCTCTCTCCTCTGCGGGAATAGCGTAAAAAGACTGATGCTCGTAGGTATATCTCATAGCGGAGGTGCCAAGAATTGTCTTGCCTTCCTTTGCCCAAGCGCGGAAGACCTCCATATCCTTTCTGTTGCCGCAGAAGGGTTTATCCACAAAAACGGGCACGCCTGCTTCTACAAAAGGACGGCAGGTTTCAACGTGCTTATCCCAATCGCAACCCTGAATAAATGCGATATCTACAAGGGGAACCATCTCTTCCAGAGTGGCGCACTTGTGGGTGAGCCCGAATTTTTCCACAAAATTATTAACCTCCTCCTCTGTGCGGAAGGAATCGTTATAAATTGCGGTATAGCGGGCGCGGGAATCCTTTAAGAATATCTCTGCGAAAGAGGGGGCGTGGGAAGTATCGATATTAACAGTGCCGATTTTTATCATAAAAACACATCCTTTGATAAAATATTGGGGTACACCTGATTTTACCACCTTTTCCCCCGTGTTGTCAATAGAATCTTACAGCGCACACCGACATATCATCGACAGAACCGTTTTTACGGCTGATTTCGGTAAGGGTGGTGGCGGCAACGCGCAGGTCCTTGCCGGGAGAAAAGGCTTTTGATATGGCAGACGGAGAGATATCCACCCCGTCGGACACCATTAAAACAATATCCCCCCGCTTTAAGGAAAAGGTTGTCTGCTCCGGCACAACCTCTTTTATTATACCCATTGGCGGCGTGCGGGATTTTATAATATACTGCTTGTCCCCGCGCAGTAAAAAGCTTGGCGGCGCGCCTGCTTTTACTATTTTTGCTCTGGCAAGCACGCGGTCGGCTTCAAGCATATCCACGGTGGTGAAGGTCTCCCCCGGTGAACGGGAAAGAGTGTCCCCCAAAAGAAGCAGTGCGGAGTTCATATCTCCCCCAACGCCGATAATTTTTTCCAGATACAAAGACGCAAGGCGGGATACCATATTGGCTTCCCTGCCGCTACCCATTCCGTCGGCAACAAGGGAATAAAAATATCCGTCGCCGTTTTCAAACATACTCACGGTGTCTCCGCACAGAGTTTCTCCGTCCTTGGCGGTGACCAGTTTTACAGATTCGGTGCGCAACGCAGGCACTGTGGTAAATACGGCAGAAACCTTCTCGCCGCACACCACAAACTCCGGCGGACAGACGCACCTGCCCACCGCCCGTGCGATAATACGGGAAAAATCTCCCGATGAAAGGCGGATACTGTCCGGATGAACGCCGAAAACCTCCACCTTGCGCATACGCACACCCGTAACCCGCACTTTTTCAAAATACACGCCGTTTTCGTTGAGGACGCTTTCCACCTTGGGAACGAGGGAATCGTCCTCTGATTGCTCCTTTTCCGCCTCTTTTGCAGACACGGCAAGCATATTGGAAAAGCATTTGTACTGGGTGCCGAAATCGGTAAAGGTCTCTTTACCGCGGGAAACGCTTTCCGAAAGACATTCGGTGGGGATTAAAGAAATATCCTTATAATACGGGCATTTTTCACGGACAGACGCAGGCATCTCCTCCGGCAGGACGGTTTTTCCTTCACAGCAAAAGGAGGTGAGATAGGCGGCGATATCCTCTTTGTCCATGTCGCAGCCGCCGCAGGAGAGGCATACACCGCCCAGCTTGTCCTTTACGGCAGGGTACATTACGTCCCGCGCGGGGGCAGAGGTAAGGTCAGACATGGCGAAAAACAGACCCGAAAGAGAGGAAAACCCTGCAGCGAGGGAGGAAAGCTTTGGCTCGGAAACCAAGGGCGTGTTTTGGGAAACGGACACTTTTTTCTTTATTAAAAAAGGCAAAAACAACAGTATTCCGATAACCATTGCCCCTGCTATAGGCAAAACCCTATCAAAGGACAGAATATACGCCCCTGCGGTGGCAGACAGCATAAAGCCTAACAGCAGGGAAAAAACCGGAGCGTCTGCGCAAAAAAGTCCGTGGACAAGACCGTATATTCCCGTTACGGGTATGGAATACAATCCGCCTGCGATACCGTATATAAAACCGCAGACTCCCGAAAGGGGAAATCCTTTGCTTTTGGAAGCAAGGGATGTGAGCAATACCGCCGCCACAGTGGCAACGGGTATGCCGAAAAAGGACAGAGGGGAAAAGACTCTGCACACAATAAAACCGAAAGAAAGTATGTAAAGCGACTGGGAAAAAACATTTTTATCCTTAAAAAAGGCGGCAGAGGAAAATGCAACGGGAATGAGTGTGATACATAAGGTGGAAACAATATTTTCCACAGTATATCCGCCGCGGGAAAGCAGCGTTACGGCAAGGAGCGCCGAATATGCCAGAGAAAGGAGCAGACACCGCAAAAAGGTGTGCTTTCTTTTGCTGAACAAAAGGCGAATTGCGGCGGTATACACCACAGCCGCCGCAGTAACAAGGCGGTATGACCCGAACACACAGGCGGAAACAAAAGCACCTATAAAGCAGGGGATAATACTCCCCTCCGCCGCGCAGAGATACGCCGCGCCGAAAGGATACACTCCTCCGTACAGGGGGCAAGCGCCCGCAAGGAATCCAAGAATACACATACGCAGGTTTTGAACGGTAAAAAACTTCTTCATTTTTTCTTTTTCCTTTACGTTTTGGTCACATAAAAGTATAAACCCAAAAAGGGGCGGAAAAGTGAGAAAGAAACAAGCAAAATAAGAAATTTTATGTTGATTTATTTATTAAAAATGTTATAATATATAGATAATGGATAAATATAATCTTTTGTGGTGAGTAAGGTGAAGAAACCGTGATAAATGAATATCTTTGTTCCGATAACGCCGTTTTTGTAAAAGATATGGAAAACGGGGAGGTTTTGGTTTCCCACAACGAAGAAAAGGTCTTTCCCTCCGCCAGCGTTATAAAGCTGTTTATACTTTCTTATTATATTGACAAAGAGGATTTTACCCTGCCCGTTACCCGAAAGGATATGGTGGGCACCAGCGTTATAACCGAACTGAAGATTAAAGAAATATCCCTCTCCCACGCCCTTACACTTATGATAGCCTTTTCCGACAACACTGCCACAAACCTGCTTATAAAGCACGGGGGTATGGAAAACATAAATTCCCATATAAAAGAAATTGGCTGTGAAAACACCCTTCTCGCCCGCAAGATGATGGATTTTAAGGCGCGGGAAAACGGTATTGATAACTTTACCACCCTTGAAGACTGCTATAAGGTTTTGGAAAGGCTTAAAAATTACCCTGCCGCCATGGAAATGCTTTATAAAAACAAATGCGGTGAGCGGCTGGGAAGATATATTTACGGTTCCGCACAGCTTTTTCTTAAGGTGGGCGATCTGAACGACGTATATAACGACGTGGGAATTATAGTTACACCCGAAAAAAAGACAAGATTTGCAGGGGTGCTTTCATATAATTACGACAGAAGCAAGGCAAAGCGGCTTTGCGGAAAAACAGGGCTTATTGCCTGCGACAGAGAGACGATTTTGTTTTAAGGAAAAATGGAAAAAATTAAAAGCTTTATTTGCAATCACTATATAATCATACTTATCTGCTTACTTCTCGTTGCGGGAATTGTTATACCCCTTTGCAACGTGCAGACATTTTTGGGGCACGACGTGTATTTCCACATGACACGAATGGAAGCGTTGGCGCAGGAAATAGACGCAGGAAACATTCCTGCCAGACTTTATTATTTTGTTTATGATGGCTACGGATACGCATCCCCTATGTTTTACGGGGATTTGTTCCTTATAATCCCCGCCCTGCTTATACTTATGGGTGTGCCTATGCCCCTTGCGTACAAGGCGTTTATGATAATCTGTCTGTGTGCCTGCGTGCTTATGGCGTATTACTGCGGTAAAAAGATGTTTGTTAAAAAAAGCGCGGCAGTCTGCTTTGCATTTACCTATGCGGTATCTTCTTATTTTGCGGTGGACGTTTTTACCCGCGCCGCCATTGGCGAAATGCAGGCTTTTATATTCGTACCTCTGGCATTCCTCGGACTGCACAGTATTATTAACGAAAAAGGCAAATACTGGTATTATCTTCCCATAGGTCTGGCGGCAGTCCTTATGAGCCACCTTATAACCAGTGTTATGACAGCCTTTTTCCTGCTGGTATACGCACTGCTCCACTGTGTCAAGCTTGTTAAAAACCCCAAAAAGATTTTGGGTATTTGCTTTTGCGCAGTAGTTTTTGCGGCGCTTTCCGCATCCTTCCTGTTCCCCATGCTGGAACAGCTTGCGGACACAAAGTTCCTTTCCACAGACGGATCAAGCGCAACCGTTTTCGGAACATTAGAGCAAAGAAGTATGACTCTGCGCCAGCTTTTCTCACTTTTTAACTTTAGCACCACCAACGACCCGTGGATACCCAACGGCATTGGCTATCTGCCTCTTATACTTGTAATCTTCCGCCTTTTTGCGCTGAAAAAAACAAAGTTCTGCGGCGGCGACCTGTTCTTTATTACCGCAAACGTCTGTCTGTTTTTGATATGTAACATTTTCCCTTGGGAAAAGGAAATTTTCCAAAAGCTGGTGGGAACAATACAGTTCCCTTGGCGTATAATGCTTTTTGCCACCCTTTTCCTCGCTTTTGCGGCGGCGGAATACTCTACTCATCTTGAAAAAGAGGATGTGCGCATATTTACAAGTATAGTGTGTATTGCGGGAATTTGCGCTTTCGGAAGCGTGTATATCCCCCGTTACAATATATACGCCGGCTATGAGGAAAGCGGTTACAAGGTAGTTTATTACAAGGATAAAAACATCGGCTACAATATAGGCACCGGCGAATATCTGCCCACAGGCACCAACCGCAGCCAGCTTTACCTGCGGGGAAGCCTTATCCGTTCTGACGGAAACAACAGAGTTTTCACTCAGGAAAAGAACGGGGATATGTACGTTCCCATTAAATACGGCAAGGGTATGGGCACTTATATCGACCTTCCCCTTATTAAATACAAGGGATATACCGCCACCTTTACGGGAGAGAGCGGCAAGGTTACCGAGCTTACCCCTTATTACGGTGAAAATAACGTATTGCGCTTGTATCTTGACGGTATAACCGAGGGCGGTACCGTGCACGTCACATACTCCGGCACCGCCATTCAGCATACCTCTTTTATAATAAGCGTAATATCGGTTACTGCCCTTGCGGGGTATATTGTATATTCGGCTGTTCAAGCAAAGCGGAAACGGTTGCAAAGAGATATCCCTTCTCCTGCAGACGGGGAATTATTTCCCGCAGAGCCGACGGAGTTGAGCTGACACCGCTTACGTAATCGTGAAGCAGAACGATATCTCCATCGGAAACGGTGGAAAGGACGGTTTTTGCTATAACTTCAGCGCCCGGCTTTGCCCAATCCTTTGAATCTGTTTTCCACGCCCAGAGAATATATTTATAACCCATTTGGTTTGATATTTCCAGCGCTTTTTCGTATTCGCCGCCTCCGGGCGGACGAAAGAGCACGGGAGAATAATTAAAATTTTCCTGCAAAAAGGTGTGGGTTTTTGAAAGCTCATCTCTTATTTGCCCTTCACTTAACCCGTTCATTCCCTTGTGGGACCAAGTGTGGTTGCCGATTTCGTGCCCTTCGTCGATAACACGCTGTATTATCTCGGGGTAACGAACCGCGTTTTCACCCACAACAAAAAAGGTGGCTTTTACGCCGTATTCCTTTAATATATCCAGTATTTCGGGGGTGTATTTGGGATGAGGCCCGTCATCGAAGGTGAGAGCTACAGTCTTGGAGGCAGAGGCGTTGCCCCGCACAAAACCGCCCGTGGTCTGCTCTCCGTATTGGGAAAGACATAATTCATCAAGATTTCCGAATTCGTAGCCCTGCGCGCGGATATCGGTTATAAGACGGGAGAGAATGGCGGCGTTTGTTACGGAATTGGGGTGAAGCAGAAGCACCATTCCGTCGTGGAGAGAGGACATTATCTTTTGGTACGCCCACTCTGTGTCCTTTTGCTTTGAGTTATCCCAGTCCGCATAAGCAAAGGACCAAAAGACGGTTTTGTAGCCTAATTGGTTGGCGTTATCCAAAAGCTGAGGCGAGAAGGTTCCCTCCGGCGGACGGAAGTATTTTTTCATTGTTACGCCCGTTTTATTAAGAACATATTCCTCCGCTTTGGTAAGCTCTTTTTCAAGTTCACTCTTTGAAAGAACAGACATATCTCTGTGGGAATATGAATGGTTGCAAATAAAATACCCCTTGGAATCTAAAGTTTTTATTAATTCTCCGTCACTTTCCGCAAAGGCGGGAAGAATAAAGAAGGCAGCTGTCACGTCCATATCCATTAAAGTTTGGGCAATGGCGCGGACGGACTCGTTGCCGTAGCCTGCGTCGAAGGTGAGGTATACCTTTTTATCTCCCTCGCGTCCTATGAACAAGGCTTCCTTTTCCGTAACCCATTTTGCGCCTCCGTAACATAAGGGTCTGCCTGCGCCGGGCTTAAAATACCAGCCCTCGCCGCCGGATGCAAAAACGGGCAGAGGTAATAATAAAAATATAATTAAAAGTAAAAACAGTTTTTTAATGGTTTTTCACTTCCTTTCGTAATATATTTTTTACAAAAGGTTTTTACATAAACATAGTAAATTTTGAAAAGAGGTTTTTAAGGTGTATACAGTTTGCGTGCCTATTGCACACATATATAAAAGCCCGGATATTAAAAGCGAACATACCGACGAAGCGCTTTTCGGCAACGAGTGCGAAATTAAAGACGATTTTTTGTCATTTTATAAAATAGTAACCGATTACGGCTATACCGGCTGGGTGAAAAAAACAGATATTTGCCCCGCTTTACAAAAGGGCGGTTTTGTGGTAAAATATCCTTTCGCAGACCTGCTTCCCACGCCCGAAAACTGCCGCGAGCCCATAATGACCTTCCCCAAGGGAAGCGTGGTGGATTTCGGCGTTCCTCACGCGGAGGAAAGATACGGAATGGTAATTTTACCCGATAAAACGGGCGGATATATGAACAAAAACCGTGTTGCTCCCCTGCCCCGTAAAACAGAGAAATACCGCGATATTATTGTGGACACCGCCTTTTCCTACCTCGGCACCCAGTACCGTTGGGGCGGAAAGACACATGAGGGAATAGACTGCTCCGGTCTTGCCTTTATGTCCTACTTTTTTGCGGGAATACCCATTTGGCGGGATGCGGATATTGATATGTGCCAAAATCTTGAAAAAATTCCCCTTGACTGCGCGGGAAAGGGTGATCTGCTTTTCTACAAGGGACACGTTGCAATATATCTGGGAGAAGACAAAATTATTCATTCCACAGGCGGCGACGGAGTAAGGTTGGACACCTTTGAGACCAGACCCGATATGAAAAATAATATTACAGCTATAGGAACAGTTAAATGACAGATATTTTCGTTTCCCCCGAGGTAATGGACGCCCAGTGGGAATATGCCCGAAAGGTTAAAGAAATAATATATAAAAAAACAGATAATCCCAAGGTGTTTTTGCGCACCTTTGGGTGTCAGCAGAACGAGGCGGACACAGAGCGTCTTGCAGGAATTGCGGTGCTGTGCGGATATACTCCCACCCAAAACGAGGAGGAGGCTGACCTTGTTATAATTAACACCTGCGCCATAAGAGAGCACGCGGAAAAGCGGGCACTTTCCGGCACGGGACAATATAAAAAGTTCAAGGAGCGCAAGCCGGATTCGATAATTGCGGTGTGCGGTTGTATGGCACAGCAGGAATACCGCAGAGAACAGCTTGAAAGAAGTTATCCCTACGTTAACCTTGTTTTCGGTACGGACAAAAACCATCTGCTGGCGGAAATGCTGTATAAAACCCTCACGAAAGGAAAAAGACAGTATTTCGTTTCGGGACTCAAGCACGATGACCTTGGCGTTATTGCGGAAAACACCCCCATACTGCGGACAAGCAGCCACAAAGCGTGGGTTTCTATAATGTACGGTTGCAACAACTTTTGCTCCTACTGCGTGGTGCCTTACGTGCGCGGAAGAGAAAGAAGCCGTAACAGCGCAGAGGTGCTGAATGAAGTAAAAACCCTTATTGAAAACGGCTGTAAGGATATAACCCTGCTGGGTCAGAACGTAAACAGCTATAAGGGTGATATGGATTTCCCCCATCTGCTGGACAAGGCGGCATCCTTTGACGGGGATTACAGAATCCGTTTTATGACAAGCCACCCCAAGGATGCGTCGGGAGACCTTATTGCGGTGATGAAGGAGCATCCCGAAACTATTGCACGGCATTTCCACCTGCCTGCTCAAGCGGGAAACGACCGTATACTTAAAGCCATGAACAGGAAATATACCCGTGAGAAATATCTTTCCACCCTTTTTGCAATAAAGGACGCTATGCCCGATATTGCGGTTACCACCGATATAATCTGCGGTTTCCCTACGGAGACGGAAGCGGAATTTGAGGATACGGTATCCCTTATAAAAGCGGCGGAATACGATATGATATATACCTTTATTTATTCACCCCGACCCGGCACGGTTGCCGCAACGATGGCTGACCAGATACCCCACGAGGAAAAGGTGCGCCGCTTCCGGCTGCTTTCCGCCACACAGGATGAGATAAGCGCGGAAAAGAGCCAAAAATATATAGGACAGACAGTGAAGGTGCTTTCGGACGGTGGATGCGAGGGCAGAAATTCACAAAACAAGATTGTTACACTTGATAAAGATATCCCCGCAGGAGAGTTTGTTAACGCGGAAATAACCGAAGCAAAGGCTTACGGACTTAAAGGAAAAAAGTCGGAGGCCAAGCGGTCTTAGGAAGACAA
>JAZSIT010000035.1:0-19171 GCA_045533895.1 Eubacteriales bacterium | reverse complement strand
GTTGCGACCGGTTATGCTTTTTCAGAAGGTGCAGGCGATTTTGCTACAATGGTGAAGCTCACAAGAACCCTTGCGATTATTCCTACCGTTATTACCTTTGCTTTTGTACAGCTCCGCTTAAAGCGTAAAGAAGCACTTGCCAACAGCCAAAACGGAAGTGAACTGAAGGCAAATTTCAGCATTACTAAAATATTCCCTTGGTTTATCCTTGGCTTCCTTGCTATGTCCATTGTTGCAAGTATATTCCCGATTCCTACGGCTGTTGTATCCGGCACAAAGAGTGCAAGTAAATTTCTTATGGTATGCGCTTTGGCAGCCATCGGTCTGAATACGTCCTTTTCAAGTATGAAGAAGGCAGGTATCCGCCCGATGATTCACGGCTTCATTATTTCTGCACTGGTGGTAATCGTGGCACTGGTTGTTGAGATCGCAATGGGAATCGTATAAAGAGAAATAACACTACAAGAGAGCAATGAATAAATTATCCGATGCGAGTTACATGGTATAATAAATTGGAATTTATCGAATTGCTTCACACCGATATCTGAATCGGCACAACTTGCCAGTAAAACAAAGACACCCGGCAGGGTGTCTTTTGTTTTACTTATTTCTAAATCAGAATTGTGCTATTACCTTCGGGTTATGAGCCCGAAGGGCGAGACTGTGTTAAACTCAAGGCTTGTGACGACCTAAACTGTTGATTTGTTTGCCCAAGTGTGCTATAATTTCAAACAGAAAATGAACTCTAAAGGACCCGTATCCAACACACCGGAGAACGATATGAGTGATATTATTGAAATAACCGATTTTTCGGCGCCCGAGCTGGACGTATACGCACGGTTGACCGAAGCACAGTTGTTAAACAAAGAATTTCCCGAAGAAGGAATGTTTATAGCAGAAAGCCCTAAGGTTATAAGCCGCGCGCTTGACGCGGGGTACGAGCCCATATCCGTTCTTATGGAAACGCGGCATATTGACGGAGAAGGAAAGCCCATTCTTGAACGTATAAACGGAGTTCCCGTCTTTTGCGCACCCTTTGACGTACTTACGCTTCTTACCGGCTTTAAGCTTACGCGGGGTATGCTGTGTGCAATGGGCAGAAAACCTCTGCCGAGTGTAAAGGATATTTGCGAAAACAAAAGCAGAATAGTTATATTGGATAAGGTTATGAATCCTGCCAACGTGGGCGCCATAATCCGTTCCGCCGCAGCCTTGGGAATGGATGCAGTATTGCTTACCCCCGGTTGCTCAGATCCTTTGTACAGACGTGCCGCAAGAGTGAGTATGGGCACGGTTTTTCAGCTCGAATGGACCTTTATGCCCGACGACAGCTTGAATGAAATAAAAGCTTTGGGCTTTAAGACTGTTGCAATGGCGCTTAAGGATAATTCGGTTTCTGTTAATGATCCCATGCTTTTACAGGAAGAAAAGCTTGCAGTAATTATGGGAACAGAGGGGGACGGGCTTTCCGACCAAACTATAAATAACTGCGATTACACCGTGAAAATACCTATGCACAACGGAGTGGATTCACTTAACGTCGCCGCCGCATCCGCCGTGGCTTTTTACCGTTTGGGTAACAAAAATGGTAATGAATTTGAAAAATAGCAGTATTTAGCCTATTAAATTTAAAAAGCAAAGGCGAACGTATATGGAAAACCGTGTAACCGTAAATAACCGTACGACAGACTGGAAGTATGATTTTTCATCTCTTCCCGGATGGGATGTACGCGAACGCATACCTTTCGTTTATGATAAATTTTATCATTTGCCTCAAAGTGATACGCTGTGCTGCATCTATTCAATTGCAGAAGTAAGAATGGGATGGCATCAGGGCTTTTTGGCGGTACTTGAAAACAAAGAAAAGCCCAAATTGGTTCTGAATATTAACAAAAAAATGAGTTTTTCTGATAATTTCTCTGCAAGTAAAAATGGCGACTTTGTATTCTTGTTATCTCATTTTACCGATAAAACCGCAGGCGGAATCGGCAGTATAATTTTGATTATCGATATTATTTCCGAAAAATTTTCGTATTTAAGAATAAACAATTACAATCCTTGCTACAAGATTGTCGAATTAAACGACGGTGTTTTCGGTATCGAATCTGACGAAATGCAAAGAATTACTGACAAACGGCTTGATGGCTTTTCCAAAACAACTATAAACCTTAGTTGTTTGGATTGGTTTTATTTCAACGAAATAGACGTATTTCCGGAAAGAGTATAAATTTCAGGGAAAGCATCTTTTTCGGCACCTTATCTCAGTAAAACAAAGACACCCAGCAGGGTGTCTTTTGTTTTGCTTATTTCGAAAGCAACTCGGAGGTAGCGAGCGAAGACAAATTCTCCGCTTGACAAAGTTATCCTAACTGTGTATAATATACATATACAGTTATAACAGAGGTGATGATGTGAATATACTGATAGATAATAAAAGCGGCGAACCGATATATAACCAGATTTATTCTCAAATTAAAAATCAGATCATAAGCGGTGAACTCAAACAGGACGAGATGTTGCCGTCCATTCGTGGACTTGCTAAAGATCTGCGTATCAGCTTTATCACCACCAAGCGCGCCTATGAGGAGCTTGAACGGGAAGGCTTTATTTATACCCTTCCGGCAAAGGGATGTTACGTTGCGCCGAAAAATGTAGAGCTATTGCGTGAAGAAAATCTGAAAATGATAGAGGAACATATTGAACAAATTGCAAGGCTCGCCGTGTCTTGCAGTCTGAGTAAGGACGATATTATTGAAATGGTTACATTTGGTATGGAGGAACAAGAATGAACGCGCTTGAAATAAAGAATTTAAGCAAATCCTTTTCCGGTTTTCGTTTGGATAACCTAAGTCTTACTCTGCCAAGCGGCTGTATTATGGGACTGATAGGTGAGAACGGTGCGGGTAAAAGCACTACCATAAAACTCATCTTGGATATACTTCATAAGGATAGCGGAACGGTTACAATACTGGGAAAGGACAACGGGAAGGATATCTCGCTCATCAAAGAAGATATCGGTGTCGTAATGGACGAGGTCGGTATTCCCGAATGCTTGACGGCAAAGCAGGTCGGCAAGGTTATGAAGCATACCTTTCGTAATTGGAACGAGGCTGAATACGCCCGTCTTTTACAAAAGCTGTCTCTTCCCGATAATAAACCCTTCAAGGATTTTTCTCGCGGAATGAAAATGAAACTTGGTATTGCTGTTGCGATGTCACACGGCGCGAAGTTGCTTTTGCTTGACGAGCCGACAAGCGGACTTGATCCTGTCGTGCGCGACGAAGTGGTTGATATGTTCTATGACTTTACGAGAGATGCAAACCACTCCATTCTCATATCCTCGCATATTGTCAGTGACCTTGAAAAACTTTGCGATTACGTGGCGTTTTTGCACAAGGGAAGACTTCTGCTCTGCGAAGAGAAAGACGAGCTGTTATCCGAATATGGCATCATTCACTGTACAGTTGAACAACTTTCCGATATTGGCAAAATTAAATACAAAAAAGAAACGCCCTATGGTGCCGAGATAATCGTGTCGCGTGGGGATGCACCCGAGGGATTTAAGATAAGTCCTATCAGCATTGAGGAGTTGTTTGTATTTATGGTAAAGGAGGAGAGATAAATGAAGGGACTTGTTTTGAAAGACTTGTATATGATGAAAAAGTATTGCAAAGCCTATCTTCTTATTGCGGTAGTTTTTATAGCAATATCTTTTGCAAGCAGCGAGAATTTGTTTTTTGTGTTTTATCCGTGTTTGCTTTGCGGTATGATACCGGTAAATCTACTCAGCTATGACGAGCGTAGCAAATGGCTGCAATATAGTGAAACAATGCCATATACCAAGGGTCAGATTGTTAGCGGTAAGTATTTAATAGGGCTCGGCACGCAGGTGACAATACTGCTTATCACGGGAATTGCGCAGGCAATACGAATCAGCATAAACGGCACTTTTGTACTGGGAGAATATCTTGTGCTTATGATGCTCTTACTGATCATGTCGCTTCTTGCATCCTCCATCACTCTTCCGTTTATTTTTAAGCTTGGCGTTGAAAAAGGAAGAATGGCTTACTATATTATGGTAGGCATTGTATGCGCAAGTAGTATTGCATCCTCAAATCTGTTATCAGGTGGAGTTCAGGCAGAAATAAAATTAAAGGGTATTTTGCCCCTAATATGCCTTGTCGGAATCGGGATATACGCTTTGTCTTGGTATTTGTCTGTCGTGTTCTATAAAAACCGAGAAATATAACGATTAAAATCCAAAATAATCTGTCAGTTTTTGCGTTGTGAATTTCCTCTTTGCGGCAACTTTACTTGTTTTATATTGTAATGTACGTGATTGCATTATTTTATATTCTGTGCTATACTTACCGTAAATGAAAAAGCGCAGGTGAGTGAGATGTCTTTTGTTGAAAAACTTAAAATCCGATTACCCAAGCTGGAAGCTGAAAGGGTAACCAAGGAAAATATATCGAAATATGAAAATATCTTTTACTCTAACGAAGATTATTATTTGATAACCGAAGGCCGTCCCGCGGTCTTTAGTGATTGCGTGGAGACTGTTGAATTCACGGAAAGCTTTTCAACGGGAAACCCTCATTGTGTTGGATTTTCAAAGAACGATACCGCCGTGGCTTTTTTGTCTATGTTTGAAGGTTATCCTGAAGAAAATACACTGTATATCGGGCTTTTTCTGGTGGACAAAAGCTTCCAACGGAATTCTGTCGGTACTGATATCATAAGCGCCGTTATCGGCGAAGGATTTGATTCCGGATATATCACGGTAAAATTATCCGTTCAGGATAATAACCTAAGCGGCTATCCTTTTTGGAAAAAGATGGGATTCAAAGCCGCCGGCGTTACTGAATGTGAAGGCTTTTTCAACGTTTCAATGGAGCTTATAAACAAAAGCTAAAGAAGAAGGAAAACAGACAAAACTATGCACGGACTCGGAACTATTATTAACGTAGCCGCCATTATTATAGGCGGACTTTTAGGTATGCTTTTCGGAAGGTTTATCGGCGACAGACATCGGGACACCCTTTGTAAAGCCTGCGGGCTTTCGGTTATATTTATAGGTGCCGCAGGTGCCCTTAAGGGAATGTTTTCGGTAACTGACGGCAAGCTGGTTTACGGCGGAGACTTTTTGATCATCGGCTGTCTCGCCCTTGGCGCATTGGTGGGAGAATTAATCAATATTGAGGGCGGCTTTGAAAAATTCGGCGCTTTTCTTAAAAAGAAAACACACAGCACGGGAGACGGCAATTTTATAGAAGGCTTTGTAAGCGCTTCCTTTACTGTGTGCATAGGCGCTATGGCAATCGTCGGCTCTATCAACGACGGGCTTTACGGTGATTACACAGTGTTGGTAACCAAAGCCATTCTTGATTTTATCATTATTATGGTTATGGCGGCTTCTTTGGGTAAAGGAACTGTTTTTTCCGCAATTCCCGTTGCCCTCCTTCAGGGCGGTGTGACCGCACTTTCCGTACTTATTAAGCCTATTATGACGGAAACCGCCCTTTTGTATCTTTCCGTGGTAGGCAATATTCTCATTTTCTGTGTCGGAATTAACCTTGTGTTCGGCAAAAAGATAAAGGTGGCAAACCTGCTTCCTGCTATAATTTTTGCGGTCGCCTGCGCGTTTTTACCGATAAAGCTTATATAGGTTTTTATAAGAAGTGTGGGGAGAATCCAATGACAAACAACGGTATGATGAAGTCTTATTTGAACAAGCATGTTATTTCTTCGCTGTTTAATAAAGGTTTCACAGGTAAATATCCTCATTTTCGCAGAGAATGCGCCAACTGCATCGAGCTTATCAGTTTTCAAACGAATAAATGGGGCGGATCTTTTACGGTGGAAGTTTCTGCGGTTTTTCCGAACAGTAAAAACAAGAATTATACCGAATGGGAAGGCTTGACCGAAGACCAAATTACTGTTTGGAATACTAATGAACGGTATCGTCTAAAAGGTATGTATGACGGTTGGTTTTATTATAGGGATTTGTATGTAAAGCGCATTATAGGTTTTGGAAAAGATTATCTTGCTGTGAGCGAAAAACAAGTTTCTGAATTTATACCGCCGAAAGGATATAGGCTTGTTCAAAAGTTTAATGATCAAACTGCCGTTAAAATTTGCAATGAAGTAAACAGTCAACTCACCCAAGCATTTCAATGGCTGTCACGGTTTCAGAAGCGTAATAAATAGCGGCATTTATTTTTACTTCATATACATAAAAACAGCACTCTTTGGTGCTGTTTTTATTTCACTTATTTGAGGGCTGATTAGTTTTTTATTTATTGTGATATTCTTGGCGGGCGATTCGTGAATCGCCCCTGCGGTATACGATACAATACCGTTTTTAATCAAAATACGGGTTTTGGGAAGGCTTCTTTTTGCGATAAAACCAAATCGGTTATCTGTTCAAAACTCATCCATTCAACTCGGTCGGAAAGATGGATACCGATACGGCGGGCGATTTCGTCAATTACACGAAGTCCCGTTCCCAGACCGTTGGACATAAGACTCTGCCAATGGGTAATTAAAACGGGATATCCGCCTGTGTTGAGAACGCGGATAATTTCTCCCTCCTTGCCGTCTTCGGTGATAAGCTTATCCGCTATCTGAGAAACAAATTCCGTGTCGGTCCGAGGCGTGTCGATAGTCGCCCATATATAATCACGGGTTGTTGCGGGAATAGAAACCAGCGTTCTGCCATCTTCCTCCCTTGCCACCCACGGCTTTGCGTTTGGACGGTCTCGCAGTCCGCGAAGGAAAAACCACGCTTTGTTACTTTGGTTTACATTTTCTACGGCGGCGGAAATAGAGGCTTCGTATTCCGTTTCAACCTCGATACCGAAATCCCAAGGAGATGTAACTCCGATAGATTTAATTCCAACCTCTTTTAATAAATGCAACGCTTTGGATATATAAGGTATAAATCCGTTACGGTCTTGCGTGGAAGCCCAGTCGCGCTCATTGAGAGGCAAGGGCGCACCGGTGGATAAATCCACTGCCCAATGGTGTGTAAGCATTTCGGGTCCTATTGAAAAAGCGGGCATTAAACGGTTTTTCACGCATTCCAGCCATTGGTTAAGTTCTTGTGCAGGTACACCCTCCAGACCGTTTACTATATCGCCTTTGTTTCCGGGCATGGGGATAACACTGAATTTCCCGCGGATTCCGTGTTTTTCTATAATATCGCAAAATTCAAAAAGCATTTCGTTGGGATATGTGGGAACAAGCGGTCTGCCGTCTGCGGTAGTTTCCTTTCCGGCGTGCTCATAATATACTGATATAATCGGAGCAGGGTCGTCGATGATCCAACTGATCGGGGTTTTCATAAGCAATCCTCCAAGCTTCGTTTTAGATATTTTATCATTCTATTCAATTTGTGTCAATAAGCAGAATATATTTCAAAAAGTATAGAAAAAATTGCAAGTTTATGGTAAAATACACTTAATAAATAAAATTTAGGAGCTGCCGATATGCTTGGGAATTTAACTACAAAAAAGAACATAAAATCCTTTTCAATATCACCTGAAAATCTTACGGGAGAAAAAGGCGGCGGGGGCAGAGCCGTTACGGGCAGTGCATCCGAAGCTTCCCGTGAGCTGGGCGTCGGCTGGAAGGTCAATCCGTATCTGAAGGTGGCTGCACACAGCACCGTTCTTCTTGCAGACTATAAGGGGCAGGGGGCAATAAAGCATATTTGGCTAACCGATAGCGCATCTGCCGGCAGACAGCTTATATTGAGAATCTATTTTGACGGTCAGAAAACGCCCAATGTGGAAGCGCCTCTTTCGGATTTCTTTTGCAACGCAGATTATAGAGAATTCCGTCAGTTATCCAGCTTGGCGATTTGCGTCAATCCCGCAAAGGGGCTTAATTGTTATTTTGAAATGCCCTTTTTCACCGGTTTCCGTATTGAGGTGGAAAACCGCGGCGGAGAATGTAATATTTATTATCAAATCGATTGTGAGGAAAAACAGCTTACGTCGGATACCTTATATTTCCACGCACAGTTCCGTCGGGTAAACCCTTTGCCTTATATGCAGCCTTATGTTATTCTGGATAATATCAAGGGCAGAGGTCATTACGTTGGAACTTATATAAACTGGGGCGTAAAAAGCAACGGTTGGTGGGGCGAGGGTGAAATCAAGTTTTATATTGATGGCGATACCGATTATCCCACCATTTGCGGTACCGGAACGGAAGATTACTTTTGCGGTGCCTATAATTTCGATGTAAACGGAAAATACACCGAATTCTGCACTCCTTACGCAGGCATGCACAAAATAAGCGGTACTGATGATTTGTACCGTTCTCAAAAATATTTTAATCTTTACCGTTGGCATATTACCGATCCTGTTTATTTCGAAAAAGATTTGAGAGTAACCATTCAGGCGTTGGGTTGGCGAAGCGGAAACCGTTATCTGCCCTTGCAGGATGATATTTCCTCTGTGGCATACTGGTATTCCGATAATTTAGCAGACGTTTATCCCGAGCTTCCCGGTGTAAACGAATTGGAGATTATATAGAGCTTGCACCAATGTGAAAGAAAAGTATGCTTAATTAAGGAGATAACCTATGTTACCCGATTTTGATTGGCTGAAAGATCCGTCGGTCTGCGAAGTGAATCGTTTGCCGGCTCATTCCGACCATACGTATACGGTAAACGGCGAGGAGCTCAAGCAAGCCCTTAACGGTGTTTGGAAGTTTTGTTATACAGAACATCCTGCTTTCCGTCCCGCGTCCTTTTATGAAAACCATTATCCCGTTGATACGTGGGATAGTATTCAGGTCCCCGGGCACATTCAGCTTCAGGGGTACGGTGCGCCTCAATATACCAATATTCCGTATCCGTGGGAGGGAAGGGAACATCTTGTCCCTCCGCAGATACCCGAAAAATACAACCCTGTAGGGTCCTATGTAAAATATTTCGATATAGATTCCCGCTTTTTGGGGAAGAAAACGTATATTTCATTCCAAGGTGTCGAAACGGCGTTTTATGTCTGGCTCAACGGCTCCTTTATAGGCTACAGCGAGGATTCCTTTACTCCTGCCGAATTTGATATAACTCCTTTTCTTAAAGAAAAAGACAACCGCCTTGCCGTTGAAGTATACCGCTTCAGCACCGCAAGCTGGTTGGAGGATCAGGATTTTTGGCGTTTTTCGGGAATATTCAGAGATGTGTTTCTTTACACCGTGCCTCAAAACCATCTGCGTGATATAAAGGTCACTGCAGAATACAATTATGAAAATGGTAACGGCGTGCTTTCGGTTTGGGGAGATATTGTTTCCGCTTCCGATTATACGCTGTCTGTCCGCCTTTTGGATAATTCTTCCGCAGTGGTATATGAAAGCGAAACCTTTCCGCAGGGAATAGTCATCCCTTCTGTTTTGCCTTGGAGCGGGGAAGTGCCCAATCTGTATACCCTTGAGGTGACTGTTTCCTCCGGTGGCGTTTCCGAGGTTTCCAGCGTTTCCGTCGGCTTCCGTACCTTTGAACTTAAAGACGGACTTATGTGTCTTAACGGAAAGCGAATAGTGTTCAAAGGGGTAAACCGCCACGAATTCAGCGCCTCCCGCGGCAGGGCAATAACCGAAGAAGATATGCTTTGGGATGTAAAATTCCTAAAGCAAAACAACATAAACGCCGTCCGTACCAGCCATTATCCTAACAACAGCTATTGGTATTCACTTTGTGACCGATACGGCATATATCTCATAGACGAAACCAACCTTGAAACCCACGGTACTTGGGGAAATATGGATGGCTCCAAGTACGCCGTTCCCGGCTCCGTTCCTTATTGGAAAAACGCAGTTCTTGACAGAGCGGGTTCTATGTATCAGCGCGATAAAAACCACCCCTCGGTGCTCATCTGGTCCTGCGGCAACGAATCCCACTGCGGCGATAATATCGCGGCAATGTCGGAATTTTTCCACAGCGCAGACCCCACCCGTCTTGTTCATTACGAGGGAGTTTTCGTAAGCCGAAAATATGATTACATCACCGATATGGAAAGCCGCATGTACGCCAAGCCCCATGAGGTCGAGGAGTATCTTTCCCGCAACACCGGCAAGCCCTATATAAGCTGTGAATATATGCACGCCATGGGCAACTCTCTCGGCGGAATGCGCCATTATACCGACCTTGAGGATAAATATCCCGCGTACCAAGGCGGGTTTATCTGGGATTATATCGATCAGGCTTTGTATAACCGTAAAGGCATGCTTTCTTACGGCGGCGATTTCGGCGACCGCGTTACCGACTACGGCTTTTGTACCAACGGCATAGTTTACGCTGACCGTACTCCTTCTCCGAAGGTGCAGGAGGTCAAAGCGCTGTATTCCAATATTAAACTAACCGTCTCCGATAATTTTCTCACCGTCCGCAACCAAAACCTTTTTGCGGATACAAGCGGATATATTTTCAAAATCACCCTTGAGCGCGACGGCACGCCTGTTTCATCCGAAGAACACCGTATTTGCGTCCCCGCAGGGCAGTCCGAATCAGTTGAAATCGGGCTTCCCGTCCCCAATACCGTCGGCGAATACGTTTTAACCGCATCGGCTTTGCTTGCGCAAGATACCCCTTGGGCGTCTCGCGGCCACGAAGTCGCTTTTGCGCAAAGCGTTGTTTCAGCCGCCCGCGTTCCGTCTCCCGCTCCCGCGAAAAAAGCTTGCCTCGTGTCGGATAATTCCTGCATCGGCGTCCACGGGGACAATTTCAGCATGCTTTTCGATAAACGCGAGGGCGGCATCGTCTCTCTTGTTTACGGCGGCGTCGAATATATCACCCGCACTCCCCGCGTAAGCTTTTGGCGCGCCCCCACTGATAACGATAACGGCTGTGGATTTCCTTCCCGCGCTGCTATTTGGAGCATTTGCGGAAAATATCCTGCCCACCGGCGCGACCTTTTCTCCCTTTCGGAAACAGAGCAGGGGTACGTACTAACCTTCGTCTTCTCTGCGCCTTCTTTCGATTATAAGGTAATATATACCGCCTGCCACAATGGCACCCTTGTTTTCCGTGTAGAATACCCCGGCGCGCCCGACCTGCCGGATATACCCGTTTTCGCCATGGATTTCCCTCTGGATAACCGCTATTCCGCCTTTACTTATTACGGCTTCGGCCCCGACGAAAATTATTCCGACCGTTCCTGCGGCGCCCGTCTCGGCGTGTTCGAGAGTACCGCATCCGCCAACCTTTCGGGCTATCTTAATCCTCAGGAGTGCGGCAACCGCACAGGCGTCCGCTCACTTGCGGTGTACGATACTTCCTCCCACGGCTTGCGGTTTGATTACGTCTCTGCTCCTTTTGAGATGAGCGTCCTGCCCTACAGCGCTTATGAGCTGGATAACGCCCGCCACCTTGCAGATCTGCCTGCCCAAAATTTCACTTGGGTCCGTATTTCCGCAAAGCAAATGGGCGTCGGCGGTGACGATTCTTGGGGCGCACCCGTCCACGGGGAGTACCGTATCCCCGCCTCCGCTCCGCTCTCTCTGGAGTTTACCGTCCGTTCCCTCGCGTAAACGGGATTTTGGGAAATTACTTCCTATTATATTTATATAATATATATAATCACTTTTGTGCCTCCTCGCAACTCCCGCACCCTTGTCCGGTGCGCAGTTTATTTAGTGTTTGCCTCGGTAATATGTGCCATATCTGGTGCAAAACGGTAAAAACCGCTCTTCTTTAACCACATATAACCAAAAAGTAAAAAAATAGTTAAGAAAAATAAAGTTAAATGTGGAAAAAGGTCTTGACAAAAAAGGCTTGGTAGTGTAAAATCAAACCGTGTAATACTTGCACCCTTATGGGGTGCGCCCAATTTGATTTCCGGAGGGGTGTAACACAAATGAAAATGCGTGAATTGGAGGTGAATAAGAGGCCGCCCTCCAGCCCTTTGTGGAAATCTTAATGCCAAAAACTTGAGTTCGGATAACTCAAATAATCTAATTAGGAAAGGATATACCATGAAAAAGAAGATTTTGGCTATATTGCTCGTCGCTATGATGGTAGTTTCCATTCTTCCTGTTTCTGCTTTCGCAGAAGCTGCTGCTGAAGAAGAAGTTGAAGCTACTTGTCCCGGCGAGGGTAAAACCCACACTCTTGACAACTGCACCGGCGCAGTTGAAAAAGAGACTGTTGAAGGCAACTGCGTTGAATGGGGCTACACTCTTTATGAGTGCGGCGTTTGTGACAGCGTATTTGCTGATGATTTCGTAAAGCCTAACGGCAAGCACGAAATTTCTGAAGAAACTTTGGTTCCCGGCGTTGCTCCCGATTGTACCAACCCCGGAACTTCTGACTCCGGCACTTGCGGCGTATGCGGCGAAGAAATTGCTGCTACTCCCGTTGCTCCTCTCGGCCACAAATGGGCTACCGAAGGTACTCCCTGTGAAACTGAAGACGGCAAGTGCGGCGTTGCTTACGATTGCGAACGTTGTGACGCTGTTAACGTAGTTGAAGGCGAACACGTTTGGGCTGAGATTCCTGTAATTCTCGAAGAGCCCGGTTACTACACTTGGGGCGAGGCAGAATACACCTGCGAAGCTTGCGGCGCTACTAAGGTAGTTCCCATCCGTCCCGAGCATAAGTGCACTGACCTTGAGCACGTTGCTGCAGTTCCTGCTACCTGCGAAAAAGAAGGTAACATCGAGTATTGGCAGTGCAAGGAATGCAAGGTTATCTATTCCGATGCAGCTCTTACCAAGGTTGTTGAAGACGTAGTTGTTCCTGCTCTTGGACATGATTTTGGCGAATCTAACGTAGCTCTCGGTTCTGATTATACTACAACTATCGTTCCCAGTCCCTCTTACCCTGACGAAGGTGGTGACGACCTTACCGACGGTAGATACGGTGATTCTGCAGATGCATACGATTGGGTTGGCTTCAATGGAAATAAGCCTGAAGTTGTCATTGACCTTGGTAAAGTATGCCTCAACATTACCGAATTCAAAGTTAATGCGTTTAATTTGATAAGCTGGGGAATTAGAGGTCCTAAGTCCGTAAATGTTATGGTATCTGTTGATGGTATCAACTGGACTAATGCTGGCGAAAGTGATAGCTATACCAGTGAGACCACCGAGGTTTGCAATTACACTGTAGTTTGCAATCCTGTTAATGCTCGCTATGTTAAGTTCATTCTTAACAATAATGCTAACTGGACTTTTGTTTCCGAACTTGAAGTATACGCTGTTGATCCTGTAGAATATGTTCCCTCTACCTGCACTAAGAACGGCTACTATGTAGTTGAATGTGCAAATGGTTGCGGCAAAACTCAGACCACTGAGCTTCCTCTTGCTGAACATACATATAGTCCTGAGCCTATTCTCGCTGTAGCTCCTACCTGCACCACTTTCGGTTTTGAGCTTTATGCTTGCGTAAACTGCGCTCATATCGAAAAGGTTGAAAAGCTTGATCCTCTTGGTCACTCCGCATTTGAAGATGGTCTTAACCAGGACGAACTCCTTCCCGGTTGTGAGTCCGATGGTTATCGTAAGTGGGACTGCGCTCGTTGCGGCGAAGCACAGGAGATCACTCTTAAGGCTACCGGTCACAAGGAAGTTACTGTTGAAGTAGATCCTACCTGCTATATGTATGGTTATACCTTTACATACTGCGCAAATGATTGGTGCGTAGAAACTGTTGAAACTTCTGTTCAGGTTAACGATGGCGACAATAAGCCCATCCTTAACAAACATGGCGAAGTTGCTGATTTCGACGTAACTGTTGACGGCAACGGCGTTGCTCTCCTTGGTATAGCTGTTGATGTAGAGGGCGGCTTCGATCCCGACAACCATACCAGAGATAATTCTGAGAGCTACTATCTCCTCGATCCTACTTGTACCGAAACCGGTACTGACGTATTCTTCTGCTTGCACTGCAACTTCTATGATATTCTTGAAGTTCCTGCAACCGGACACGATTACGAATTTTCTTACACTGCTAATAAGGGCAGCTACACTGTAGATGCTGGCACCGGCAATGCTTCTTATGACCATGCATATGGCTATGAGTTCAAAATTGACGATGTAAACGGTAAAATCGGCGGTGAAGATTCTACCATCTGCACCACTCAGGAAGCATACAATGCTTGTAACCCCAACTGGGCTATCACCATTTATGCTGTACAGATTTCTGAAAACGTTTATTACGTTCTTCGCGATGCTATCGTAACCCCCGGTTCTGCTGCAAATGCAAATATCGAAGTTGGTAACGGTAGAGTTGCTATCGTATTCCACTCTTCTTCTTCTAATCCCACTGCAGGATATGCAAACTGGGAAGATAAGGTTGCTGCTATTGCTGTTAAGGCTGGCGACTGCCTCATTCTCGACGGCGTAGATGTTGAAGCTGGCACTACCAGAAATGGTACCGCTCTTTGCGTAATGCCTGCTCTCAACGTTAAGTCCGAAGCTACCTGCGAAAAGGATATGGTTATCACCTTCCCCTGCAACAATGGTTGTGGCGCAAAGAATGACGTAACCGTAACCGGTTCCGCTCTCGGACATGATACTTATGAAGTTATCGTTCCTCCTACTTGCGACGACGAGGGTTACACTGAAGTTTGGTGTACTCATGCAAACTGCGACCAGAAGTGGAACACCAAGCCTCTCATAAAGGATGAAGTTGCTCCTCTTGCAAACAAGCTTCCCTTCAACTCCAGAGAAGAAGCTGCTGAAGTTCACGACCAGCTCGGTTCTTGGACCGTTCTTCGTGACGGCGACTGTGAGACTGTCGGTCTTGAAGTTGCTACCTGTGGCCGTTGCGGTCTCCAGGTTCTCGCTGTTATCGATAACACCGGTAATGGTCACGTAGCACCTGACGCTGTTATCAACGTTGCTGCATATGATGATTGGAATGCACACGCTGCTGGCGTTGTAGCATTTACTGCGCAGCCTTCCTCAGCCATTACTTGGTGGGCTAAGGTTCTCGTTGAATACGATGTTGATTTTGACGCATACAGAGTTATCGCTGTTGGTACCAACGGTGGCGACGAAAACAACAATTGGACTATCGGTGTAAACCAGATGATTCTTTCTGGTTGGTCTAGCCAGGCACAGGCTTATGCAGCTATAAGCGCTCTCAAGCTTGGTGACCTTGTAACTGTAGATCGTGCCGGTATGGTTCTTATCCCCGGCCGCGATGTAACCTGTCTCGTTGACGGTTATACCGCTGAATACACCTGCCTCCTTTGCGGAGAACTCGTTAAGTCTGAAGTCATCAAGGCTAAGGGCGAACACACCAAGGAAATCGATGTTGATGCTAAGGCTCCTACCTGCACTGAAGACGGCGCTACCGAAGGCTGGCACTGCACTGAATGCGACTATAAGGTAGTTTCTACCGTTCTTCCCGCTACCGGTCACGGTTACAATGGCTGGAAGGTAGTTATTAACATGTCTCACTACTTCCCCACCTGCACTGATTTCGGTTTCACTCATGCAACCTGCAATGATTGCGGCCGTGAAGAAATCTGGTGGTATAATGCAGCTCTCGACCACGACTTCTCTGATGTAGAAGTTCCTGTTGGCTGTCTCACCGATGGTCTCCTCGGATGCACCAGATGTGATGAAACCAAGGTTGTTAAGGCTGAAGGTCACGTAAATGCTGCCGGCGATAAGTTTGGCTTCTGTGATCAGACCACTCCCGAAGATGCAGTTTGTGTAAACTGCACCGACAGCGAATCTGTAGCACACAGAGAAACTGTTACCACTACCGTTGATCCTACTTGTGTAGATTACGGTTATTATCTCACCACTTGCACCGCATGTGATTGGCATACCATGGTTTACATCGAAGAACTTGCTGACCACAAGGTAGTTTGGGATGACGAAAAGTACGTTGCTCCTACCTTCCACGCAGCAGGCTCCAAGACCGGCACTTGCTCCGTATGTAAGGGTGAATTCACTGAAGAAGTTAAGGCTCTCGAAGGCCTCGGATACTTCGTAACTCTTGACAACGCTGTAGTTTCCGGCGCTGAACTCGTTGACTCCACCACTCTCGCTGTTACCATCGCTATCGACGGCAACAACGCAGGCGTTTGGGGCGTACGTTTCAACGTTGAATACGACGCAGCAGTTCTCAAGTTTGACTCTTCTGAATTCGTTTGCGATGCTTACAACGTTCTTGGCGAAGTTAATGATAACAACGGTTATGTAACCGTAGTTGCTAGCCTCTCCGATAAGGGCGCTGAAGGCGTTGCTAACGCAACTGTTAACGCTGAAACTTCCTTCGTAGTACTCTACTTCACCGTAGCTACTAACAACAAGGTTGTTGAAGACTCCGCTATCAACGTAGTTCCTGTTGAGACTATCGATGCTGAAGGCAAGGCTGTTGCTACTATCGGCGATTCCGCTACCTTCGACGTTGCAGCTTACCTCGACGCTAACGAAGACGGCGCTGTTAACCTCGCTGACGCTCTCTACATCTACAACATCGTTTCCTCCGGTTCCGGCGAATATGATGCATCCGTAGACGTTGACAAGGATGGCGTTATCACTCTGTTCGACTTTATCGCAGTTTACAAGTTCCTCAGCGGCGAATTCGTTTACGCTGATATGGTAAACGGTGGCGTTAAGGTTGCTCCCCAGGCTTAATCAGTCTTACCTGACCCCTTTTATTGAGGTATAGAAAATGAAAAAATTATTTGCAGTACTTTTAGTTGTACTTTCAGTATTTGCGTTCTCTGTTGTGGCCTCTGCTGAAAACGGAAATGTACTCGGATACACCGTGGAGTCTTCTGACTCCCTGGTGTACTCCGGTGATACCGTAACCGTTAACCTCGTTGTTAACGAAAACACCGGTTTTGTACACTCCATCGTAGACGTTATCTACGACGCTGATGCTGTAGCTTTTGTTGAAGCTTCCAAGGATTCTACCGTTTACACCGCTTCTAAGGTTATGGTTAAGAACCCTGAAGCTGGCAAGCTCCGTGTTACCATTGGTGACATGATGGCTGCTATTAATCCCGGCGATGCAGAAGTTTTCTCTGCTACCGGTACTGTTGTTTCCCTTACCTTTAAGGTTAACGCAGGCTATGAAGGTGATGTCGTTATCAATACCGTTGTTGATGCTAAGAACACTCTTAACACCAAGGGCGAAATGAACTTTGCGATCTCCACCGGTTCTCTTACTCTTACTGCTATCGATGAAGCTACTCACGTTCACACCGCTGGTGAAGCTGTTGTTGAAAACAACGTAGAACCCACCTGCACCGAAGCTGGTAGCTATGATACCGTAACTTACTGCACCGTATGCGGTAAGGAAGCTTCTCGTGAAACTACTACTGTTGACGCTCTCGGCCACACCGAAGAGGTTCTCGCAGCTGTTGCTGCTGATTGCGTAAACTCCGGTCTTACCGAAGGCAAGAAGTGTACTGTTTGCGGCGTTGTTACCGTTGCTCAGGAAACCGTTGATGCTCTTGGTCACACCGAAGAGGTTCTCGCAGCTGTTGCTGCTGATTGCGAAAACTCCGGTCTTACCGAAGGCAAGAAGTGCTCTGTATGCGGCGTTGTAACCGTTCCTCAGGAAACTGTAGCTGCTATCGGTCACGCTTGGGATTGGGTAGTTGACAAAGAAGCTACCACCGAAGAAGCAGGCTCCAAGCACGAAGAGTGCGGCAACTGCGGCGCTAAGCAGAACGAGGGTACCGTAATCGAAAAGCTTCCCGGCGAAATTGATCCTGATATCCCTCAGATGGGCGACAACAATGTTGTTATCGTTCTTCTCGTAGTTGCATGCGCAGCACTTGTTGGTGTATACTTCACCGCAAAGCGCAAGGCTACCAGATAAATAACTGACACAAATAGACTAAGCGGTGGCACGTCCACCGCTTATGTTTATAAAAGAGAAATTTATGAAATATAATTCTTTCAGATCAAACAAAAAAACGCTTTTTATAATAGTCGCACTTTCTGCGGTTTTGGTGTGCTGCCTATGTATCACCGCTTGCTCCGACAAAGGCGGTGATGAAAGCAGCGTAGTTCCGCCCGTTTCGGAAGTAGAGTCTGTGCCCGAAATCTCCGAAGTGTCCGATGAAGTTTCGGAAGAGGTTTCCGAGGAAGTATCCGAAGAAGTTTCTGAGGAGATTTCTATCGAACCCACCGAGGAAGAACTTAAAATTGCTGAGACTTTGCCTTTATACGAAAAGAATCCCGACCTTTGGGGTTGGCTCACCATCGCGGACACTATTGTGGATTACGGTGTAATGTACACTCCCGATAATCCCAATAAATACCTTCGTCACGATTTCGACGGTAACTACAGCACCGCAGGAATGCTCCTTTTAGACGCGCGCTGCATCATTTCTCCTGAAAGCGAGAACTTGATGATCCACGGCCATAATATGAACAACGGAACTATGTTCCGCATCCTGCACAGCTATCCCGACAAGGAATTTTATGAATCTCACCGTACCATCAAGCTGTATATTGGCGAGGAAGTTCGCGAATACGAGATTTATTCTGTGTTCTATGACAAGGTCTACTACGTAACCGACACCAACTTTAGATTCTATCGTTGGCTTGAAATCGACAACGAGGAAATCTTTAATGAGGGTATCAGCTACTATATCTCAAAATCCGTTATCGATACCGGTATTACTCCCGAGTTCGGTGAAAGATTGCTTACACTTGTTACCTGCTCTTACCACGTTGATAACGGCAGACTTGTAGTTGCCGCAAGAGAGATAAAACCTGACGCAGAAACGTCTGATGTGATTGAATAAACTATCCGCGCGTTTTTATTAACACCACCGAGAAGACCTTGGTGGTGTTTTTGTTTACCGGCAGTTGGCGACGAAAATTACCACATTTTCGAACCTTTTTCATTCAAAAAGCAACTTAATAAGCGAAACCGGTTTTATAACGCGAAAGGAGGAAATATGGAAAGAAAAATTTTGTCTGTAACCCTTCTCAACGATCACCGAATAGCGGTTGAAAGGTACATAAATTTCAGATTACAGAGCCGCTTCGATGCTGACGACGTTATTCAAGAGACCTATTATGCGGCATTTGTCGGTTTTGAAAATCTCCGCAGTATTGACTTGTTCAAGCCATGGATATTATCCATAGCAAGAAACCGGTGCAATATGTGGTTTCGCAAGAAGTACGGCTGTACCACCGTGTCCTGTGATCTCCTTCCCGGAGCAGCAGACACACC
>JAZSIT010000148.1:0-13748 GCA_045533895.1 Eubacteriales bacterium | reverse complement strand
CTCAATAAAGTATTTGATAACACTTTCTGTCGGTTTTTTGACAGTGTTCTTGGTAGTCTGGTTTAGAGGTGTTTTTTCACAGACCGAACCGGTTCAAATCTTCCATATTTTGTGCGATGCGTTTTTCGTAGCAGGCGTGCTTCTTTCCTGCGGCGGACTCCTTGTGTTTTCTGCCAACGAAGGCACCTTTGATATGATAGTGTACGGTATGGACTCTTTCTTCGATCTGTTCAGAAGAAAAAGCACGAAAAAGTATGCCACCTTTTACGATTACAGAGAAAGCAGGGCAGACAAAAAGGTAAGCTTCGGCTATATAGTTTTTACCGGTCTGTTTTTTCTGGCGGTATCCGGAGTTATGTATTTGTTTTATTGCAAATACGCCGGATAGTAAATTAATAAACAAAAAGTCTGTTACGCTATGTAACAGACTTTTTTTGTCGGGATACCCAAGAGGTCGCAGACTTCTCGGGGTGATTGTCGTTATGAGACAGTATTGTGAGCTTAATAGCGGTTTTTAAGAACAAAGCACATCAGAATTTGCAGAGGAATCGCTGTTCCGGTATGCATATAAAGCTATCGCTTTGTCGTCATCCGGCAAAGCAAGCACACCTGAATCTGCGGCACAAGCACCAATGAATCCAACAGTGCGGAAGAAAACGGTGCTTCCCACAATATGGGCTATCTGCTCCTTTACATTGGCAGGCGCGTGAGTATCCATTATGCTTGCGGCGGTATGGTTAAGATATGCGTAAACATCCGCCATAGCGTCTATCTCCTGCGACAGTATATCCTCAACCGCTTTGATCTGTGTAGCGGTCATTACCGCAAAAGCGGCGTTTTCAGGGTCGTTAATGGTGTTATACAACAGCTCCTTGTGCTCCGAAGTCCTAAGGGAATAACGGTTTTTGGCGGGAAGAACGCCGAAATCGGCAAAGGAAAAGGCGTAATCCTTGTCAATTCCCGCATAGCCTGCAAATGCATCGCAACCGTACCTGCCGTAAGAGAAATCGTCGTAATCTTCCCCGTAGTTAATTCCCGTAGCATCCTTGTAAAGTTTGGCCTTGGTTTTGTAAAAGGGATTGTTTTCCTCAAATTTGTGATGGCCGCACCGCATCAGCATCCATAGAAGCGGCCATAAAAGACGGTTGTCATCAAGAGTATTGCCTATAAAACCGACATTTCGGATATGGGCAAGTTTTTCTTTTGTGCCCTTCAGTACCGTGCTTAATTTTTCGGTACATGCTTTGGAAGCGGCTTTGTAAAACTCTTTTGTAAATGCTTCGGTAAATACAACAAGATTTGTTTGGTACTTTCCGCCGCCAAGATGACGAATGAGCTCATATTTTTCAAGCAGACCTATTTCGTCCTCAAGATAAGGGGTGGCAACCCCAAGCTCAAGGGAAAGCTCGCGCAGGGTCATTGGTGTATAATAAGCGCTAAGCATAATATTACCGGGCAGTTTTCGGTTAAACAGATTTCTGTATTCCTTGTTGAATTCGCCCGTAAAGATGGTTACAAAATTGAATTTTGCGGGGTTATAGCTTTTTTCTCCGTATTCTCTTTCCATACCTATACCTTCTTTCAAAATTTTTCTGGTCTTGAACAGATAATACTTTACCATTTCGAGAGATATCCCCAGCTTTTCCGCAGTCTGCGCGCAGGATAGTCCGTCAAAATAATAAGCGACGGTACACTCGCGGTACTCGCGGGATAACAGCGAAAGCTCGCGTCGAAGCAGATTTACATCCTCGCGGGCACAAAGCACATCTAAAAAACAATCTTCCGACTGCAAGCTTTCGTCAAGCTCTTCGTGTTTGTTTTTGTTCCTTTTGCGCAAAAAGGTTTTGTATGTGTTTGCGGCGATTCCCCACACAAATCCGTAAAAGGCGTCGGGGTCTTTAATCTTATCACCGCTTTGCAGGATAGCAAGCATTATCTCGCTTGCAAGGTCCTCTGCGTCCTCCTTGTTGGAAACGCGGGCAAGTGAATATGCGAAAATGGTTTTCATATTATCTTCCACAAAATTAACTGCGCTGTATTTTTCCAAGAGATATTCCTCCTTTCGGAAAAGTGTTTTGAAAGCTTTCATTAACATAGTAGCGGTAAATAGGGAATGGTTAACAAAAAAGTGTATTTTTATTTTAACATATGAAAAAACAATGTTCAACAGATAAATTTCCGTTTGTGTATAACGAACCATTCAAGCGGTTTTGTGTTGACTTGAATAATGGTTTGTGATAAAATACTTAGTTGTAGAAATAGGAGGCGGCGATGATGAAGCGTATAATTTGGCTTGGGCAGGCAGGGGTGCTTTTTGAATTTGATAACTGCACCGTTATGGTAGACCCATATCTTTCAGACAGTGTTAAGGAGATAGAGCCACAAAATTACCGCAGAACGCCCGTTGATGAAAGCTTTTTTAACATAAAGCCCCATATTCTCGTTTTTACCCATGCACATCTTGACCATTATGACCCGGAAACGGTAAAGCATTTTATCACCCCAACAAGCGCACTTACCGTCCTTTCTCCCACTTCCGTGTGGAGCAAAGTGCGCGAACACGGCGGAAACAACAACTATGTTCTTTTCAACCGTCATACCCGTTGGACGGAAAGGGGAGTGACCTTTACGGCGGTAAAGGCTTGTCACAGCGACCCCGATGCTATAGGTGTTATTATAGACGACGGGGAGAGAAAATACTATATCACCGGAGATACCTTGTATAACGAGGACATCTTTGCAGACCTTCCCGATGATATTTATGCACTTTTCCTACCCGTAAACGGCGTGGGCAACAATATGAATATGGCAGACGCCGCTCATTTTGCAAAGAAAACAAAGGTGGAAAAGGTAATTCCCATACATATCGGTATGTTTGATAATAAGAGCGCCGAAGACTTTGAAGTAAGTAATAAAATAATTCCCGAAATATATAAGGAGATAGAATTATGAAGGTAACCGACGTAAAATGCTTCACAGTGGATTGCTTCCGCACCAACTGGGTATTTGTTAAAATATATACCGATGCGGGTATTGACGGCGTAGGCGAAGCAACCCTTGAATATAAGGAAAAAGCGCTTATCGGCGCGGTTGAACATATAAAGGAATATCTTGTGGGTAAAAATCCTCTTGATGTTGAAAAGCATTTTCACGATATCTACCGCGATGCATATTGGCGCGGCGGTGCTGTGCTTATGTCCGCTCTGTCCGCAGTGGAATGTGCTTTGTGGGATATTTTGGGCAAGACTTTGGGCGTGCCTGTATATCAGCTTTTGGGTGGCAGAGTAAACGATAAAGTGCGTATATACGTAAACGGCTGGTTTGCAGGTGCAAAAACGCCCGAAGAATTCGGTGAAAAAGCGCGTATCGCAGTTCAGCGCGGCATTACCGCTATGAAGTGGGATCCCTTTGGGAAATCCTATCTTGAAATATCCAACAAAGACCTTAACACAGCCCTTGAATGTGTTGCGGCTGTAAGAGACGCTGTGGGCAACGATGTGGATCTTCTTATCGAAGGACACGGACGCTTTAATGTGCCCACCGGAATTAAGATAGCAAAAGAGCTTGAGCAGTTTAAGCCCATGCTCTTTGAGGAGCCTACTCCTCCCGATAACCTTGAAGCCCTTAAGGCTGTGCGCGATAAGTCTCCCGTTGCCATTTCTGCAGGTGAAAGACTTTATACCCTTAAATCCTATAAGGATCTGTTTGAAATGCGTGCCGCAGACTATATCCAGCCTGATATCTCTCACGCGGGCGGTATTATGGAACTCAAAAAGATTGCCGCAGTTGCGGAAGCATATTATATTCCCTTCGCGCCTCATAACCCTTCGGGTCCTGTGGCAAACGCCGCGACTCTGCAGATAGCCGCTTGCTGTCCCAATTTCTCTATTCTTGAGATTATGTACAGCGACGTTGAGTGGCGTAAGGACGTAACCAACGAATCCCTGGAATACAAGGACGGTTATATAACAATTCCCTCTAAACCCGGTCTGGGTATAGAGATAAATGAGGAAGAATGCTTAAAGCATCCTTATCAGCCTCATACTCTTCGCCATTATACGGGTGCGCTGACGGACATCCGCCCTGCAAAAAGTGAGTTTTATTTTTAAGGAGCTGTCTTTATGAGCAACGCAGTATTTATAACCGGAGCCTGCAAAGGCACGGGCTACAGAATAGCAGAGGTTTTTGCGTCTAACGGCTGGGACGTAATAATTACGGGCAGAAACGGCGCAGAAGCCGAAAAAAGCGCGAAGATTCTTTCAGAAACCTATAGCGTTTTTGCAAAGGGATATGAGTGCAATATACGCAACGAGCAGCAGATAATCGATATTTTTAACGATATAGATAATGCGGGTGTCTTTGTGGAGACCGTTGTCCTTTGCGCCGCCGACCTTGGATTTGGTACAGACCCTGCAAAAGGAATGGACTTCTTTTCCGTGCCCGTTGAGGAGTTTACCAGAGTGTTTGAAACTAATCTGGTGTGGAACTTTACCATTGTACGTCAGGCGGCTCTGCGCATGAAGGAAAAGGGGAAGGGAAGTATAGTTTTCCTGAGCTCCAACACCGCTTACCGCGCTATCCCCAATCGTTCCGCATACTGCGCATCCAAAGGTGGTATAAATTCAATGTCAAAAGCTTTTGCTATCGACCTTGGCAGATACGGTATCAGAAGCAATGTTGTTCTCCCCGGTACTATTAAAACCCAGCGCTGGGAAGCTATGGGAAGCAAGCAGATAATAAACGGCACACTTGCTCCTATCGGCGATATTTCGGATTTTGACGATATCGCAAACGCAGTTTGGTTTTTGGGAACAGATGCTTCCAAGAATATCACGGGAACCGAGATTACCGTTGACGGCGGTATGTCCGCCCAGCTTTTCCCCGAAAAATTAAGCTATCTTGCGAAAAAGGAGCTTGAGGAACAGCAATGAACGGACTTGAAATATTAAATTACGACGGAAAAGGTTATTTTTCCCACTTTTCTTTTGAAGAATGGAAGATAGCATATCTTAACCACGCGCCTATGTTCACCCCCGAGGGGATAACTTATCTTGAAAAGCATAATAAGACCGACGAGGTATTTATCCTTCTTGAGGGAAGTGCTACTCTACTGATGGGCGAGAACGCCGAAGAAGTAAAAATGGAAAAATTTGTTACTTACGTGGTAAAAAAGGCGGCTTGGCATAATATTATCGTATCCGAGGATGCCAAGGTGCTGATAGTAGAGAATAAAGATACGGGCAAGCATAACTCGGAATATCTGCCCTTCAGGTATGAAAAATGAACAGCGAAAAATTTGAAACTGCGACGGAGAGCGCAGCGCGGCTTGGTGTAACCGTACGTGCCGTACAAAAATGGGCGGCGGCGGGAAAGATACCCGGCGCAGAAAAAATAGGCAGAACTTGGTTTATTCCTAAGGGAGCGACTGTTAGCGAACAGAAGGAATCCGACGATATTCCTCTCGTTTCCGATGAATTTATATCTGTGGCAAAAACAATGCCGCTGTTGACCGGCACTTTTGAGCCCGGACACTGTCTGGAATTTATTAATTCCATTGAAGACCAAGATGAGCGCAATATGGCGCTGGGGCAATACTATTTTTATTGCGGAAAAACCAAAGAATCTGTTGAGATACTTGAAAAGTATTTGTCCGGTGTTGATAACGCTCTGCGTTATACTGCGGCAGTATTATGTGTTTTCGCCAGCATTTCTCACGGAAATATGGAGTGCTCTGCCCGCGCCGCGCAAGTCATAAAGGATTTGCTTTACCAAATGCGGGATCCTTCGCTCCCCGCAGACGTTCAAGCGCTTGCTTTGATCACCTTGGTAGGTGCATCTGTTTTGTGGCACGAGCCCGTGCCGGAGCATTTGCCGCCCCTTGAATCTTGCCTGCGTTATCTTCCCGAAGGGTATCGTTTGTGGGGGTGTTATTTGCTGGCGCACAAGGCATATCTGGAAAAGGACTATAACCGCGCCGTTGCAGTAACAGATATGGGACTTGCTATGTGTCTGCACGTCCATCCGGTGGCGGCTATATATAACCATATTATTGCAGTTATCGCTTTAATGAACTTAAGGCGTCCCGAGGAGGCGAAACAGCGCTTTGAAAAAGCGTGGGAACTTGCCCGCCCCGATGGATTTATCGAACCTATCGCGGAACATCACGGGATGATGCTGGGAATGATAGAGGTGTACTTAAAGCGCGCTCATCCTGCAGATTTTAAGAAAGTTATCTCAAACTCAAGCGTTTTCAGCGTAGGATGGAAACAGATTCATAATATTAAAACTTATTCCGAGGTAACTTCAGAGCTTTCTTCTACAGAATTTTCAGTTGCAATGCTGTACAGTCGCGGCTGGTCGGCGCAGGAGATAGCGTATTTTATGGAGATATCCGAGTCTACTGTCCGCAATTATATCAAGACTATATACGTAAAACTTGGGATTTCGGACAGAAAAGCTCTTATAAAATATATGATCAAATAAAATACGTACCTGTTCGTTTAACGAACAGAATCCGTAAATAATAAAAACGCCTGAAAAACGGGCGTTTTTTGCTTTTTAGATGTGTTGTTTGTTGTTTGTTTTGCCTGAAAAATAGTATATATTTTTTTACGTATGGGTCTAACATAATGACAGCCGGTAATGATATAATTGTATCGTAATAAAAAGTGAGGTTTTATTATGGAAAATATCAAAACCCGAGTGTATAAATTAGACGGCGATGTAATCGAAACCGTTTTCAGGTACGATAATGAATTTGATATCTGGGTGGAAGACTATGTGGATTTTGAAAGCGTTCCGCGCTATACCCCAAACGGCAGGCGATGGCGGAGCGTAACTACTACCAATTGCATATATTCTCACCCCGAATTCAGAGACTGCGGCACCTGCCCGTATCTGTGTAAAGAAAAAACAGATGATCTCATAGGCGTTTGCTTTAACGAACAGCTTCGTATGGCATCCCAAGAATTAAATCAAGAATAAAAACATTCATATACAGAAAGGTAATTCATTATGAAGATTAAAAGCGTAACAAAGAAAATACTAAGCTTACTGCTTGTTATTTGTCTTATTCTTCCGTGCATTCCCGTTATATCTATACCGTTTAAGGCTGCTGCTGCGCCGGGAACCGGCACAGTTGTTGTGGATCCTTCAACTGCTGACAGTTATACCCATATGCTCGGTACGGCAATTGACGGCAACCGATACTCCGGCAGAGTATGGTTCGATAAATCTGTATATGCATACGGAAGCGAAGCACAGCTTCCTTTGCACTCCGATTTCATCGGACTCCCTCTCGATACCATTAAGATCGACAGCAACTTTTTGGTTGTTGGCTCTGCTATAGGTTCTACCACTTCCGTTATAACTACCACGTCTACTTCTGCTTATCTTGATGTGGTTATCATTCTTGATAACTCTTCCTCTATGGAAAACACAAGTAACGGCACAACAAGATTTGTAAAGGTAAGAGATGCGGCAAACAAGCTTATTCAAAGCATCACTTCCAATAAGAATAATCGTCTTGCCATCGTTGCTTATTCCAGCGACTCCCAAGAGATACTTCCCCTTGATTTTTACAATGAGAAAGCAAACGTGCTTACTCTTTCCGAGACAGGAAACTACTATAACAGAAATTATCAGTTTACAGCTTCTGCAACTCCCGTAGGCTCCTCTACTGCAATCGGAGGCAAGTACACCGGAAGTGCCAGCGGTACTAATGTTCAGTCCGGTGTAAACCAAGGTATGAAGATACTTGCAAACGCTGAAAACACTTCCGGTAGAATTCCCGTTGTTATTCTTCTTACCGACGGCGAAACCAACCACGCAGTTAGCAATGACTGGTATAATGCTGCATCATCTAACATCACAAATAATAATTTTACTTATCACAAGCAGGTTGCAGTAAGTACTTTGCTTAATGCAGCGTATATGAAGTATTTGGCTTCCACCAATTACGTTACTGCCCCCGTTGTATACGGAATAGGTGTTGACCTTGGCGCAGGAAGCAATGCCAACGTCGTTATGGACCCTGCAAATACAGTTAAGAGCACCGCAAACGGTCTTGCAAAGGAAACGTACGACCTGCTTGAGCAATGGAAGAACTCCTCTTCCACTGTTACTTCCAATTACGGCGGTACCACTTGGCGCTTCCCTCAGCTTCCCTCCAACTATCCCGGCACCAAGCAGGATGTTATCGACAATATCAATTACGTTGATAAATACTATAACATCGGCAGCGAAGATCTTTCCGGCACCTTTGATGAAATCCTTGTAGAGATCAACGAAAAAGCATTCGTTCCTCTGGTTGATAAGGTCGTTCATGGTGAGATAGAGGTTGACACTCCTCTTACCTACGTTGACTTTATCGGCGATTATATGGAGGTCAAGGAATTCAAAGCCGTAACATTGTTCGGCAAGGTATATTCTATCTCCAAATCCCTTGAAGCTCCCGTTATCACAGATACCGTAAATACTGACGGTACCGTTACCCGTAAGGCAGTTACCACCTATGTTGTTGAATCCGGTACTGCTACCAATCCCACTCTCGGTGTTTCCTTTAACGTTTCCAACGCAATCAAGATAACCGTTACCGAAACTTATCTTGCAAAGAACGTAAACGGTGTTTACGAAAAAATAGGCGTTGGCAAGCAGGAGGTTCGTGCAACAATTCCCTCAACCGTTCTTCCTCTTATTTACGATAAGGTTTCCAACGATCAGGGCGATATTTCTTACGAATCCAACCGCGGTGAGGTTGTTCCCCTTCGTCTTTACTATACTGTTGATATTGCCGACGAGGTAATCGATTCTAACGGCGACGTTATTACCAACCTCATTTCTTCCGATTATCTCGCAAATAATACCAATACAAACGGCTCTGTTAATTTCTATCCCGGTCAGTACGGTGTAATGAACACTACTGAGACCATCAATAGTATTACCGGCCTTTTCAAGGGCGATGCACACGCAGCTGCTACTCCCGCTCTTGATAACCGTTATTACTATTACCAGAACAATTATCCCGTTTATATTTCCGCAACCAACAAAAACGGCTCCGCTATCACTTGGGATAAGGATGAATACGGCGTGCTCTATTATCAGGGCAACGGTATTGATAAGACTCTCAATGATAATTATAAGACCGAATACCTTCTTTATTCCGACGTTTCTTCTCTCTCCGATACCGACTTGGTTTATACCATGGTAGCATTCTACCGCCCCACTTCCGGCGGAAAGGGCGAAGCAGTAGGATACCTTACATACAACGATTGGCAGTATATCAAGGATTCTCTTGCTTACTATGATAACGTAAACAAGGTATATATCAACGGATATTCCGGTGGCGCATACGAAACCTCCGAAACCGAAGGGCATCACGTTTCCGCAGGCATCGTTGATTCTTATATAACCGCAAAAGGACTTGAAAAATCCGATATAATCTGCGTTTTGGGCATAGGCGCTTGGCGTACGAGCCGACTCCACAACATGGAGGTTCACAAAACCACCAACGAATCCGGCACTGCTGAGTTTACTGTTGTTCCTACTCATAACGAAGACGCACTTCACGATGGCAGCCTTGTTGCTTGGCTTGGTAACAACGGTAAGCTGACACTTGCTCCTCAGCAGGGTATCTCGATCACCAAGACCGTTACCGAAGCAGTTGCAGGCGCAGAGACAGAATTCGTATTCACCGTAACTGTAAGCGGCACGGATTTTACTCCCAAGTTTATTGATCAAAACGGAAACAGCTTTAACAGTGTTCCCGTCGTTAAGGATACATCCCTTAATAAGACCATTATAACTCTTACCCTTAAGGCAGGGGAGACGGCATATATTACAGGTCTTCCTACCGGTGCATCTTACACCGTTGCCGAAGCGCTGAGCAATTACTATTCCGCTTCTTATACCAATGAAGCAGGCACAATAAAGGCTAACGAGATAGTTTACGTTTCTGTTGAGAACGCTCCCAAGGCATATGGCGATCTTGTTATCACCAAGGAGGTTTACCATCCCTTTGACGGTAACCTTGATAATGAGTTCGACTTTACCGTTATCATCTCCGGCGTTACTCAGTGGGAAGCTGATAACAAGCTGGCTCTTCCCGCAGGCGCAACCTACGTTTACGCAGGCGGCGTAGTTACCGTAAGCGGAATAAAGGTTAAGGGTGACGGTTCTGCTACCATCACCGGTATTCCCGCAGGCGCAGCATACACCGTTACCGAACTGCCTGAAACCGGCTTTGAGCTGGATACTTCCAAGACTGTAGGTGCAAACGGAACCATTTCTGCCAACACAGTTATCAATGCACAGTTTGTTAATAATTACGTACCTAACCCTCCCGTTAACGCGGATATCACCGTTAGCGGTACCAAGACTGTTCAGGCTAATGCCCTTATTACCGAGACTTATACATTCAAGGTTCAGAAGCTTGACGAATCCACAGGCACTTACGTAGACGTAAGCGGAGCAGTTGCTTCCGTTGATATCACCGCTACCATTGGCGGCGCAATAGAAAGCTATACCATTTCTCTTAACGAAACCTATACCAACGTGGGAACTCACTATTACCGCGTTGTTGAGGTAGGCGGAACTACCGACGGTATGACCTACGATACCACCGAAGGCCTCTTTAAGGTAACCGTTTCCGACCCCGGCGTTATCGACGGTATTCTTGAAGTAAACGTTGAAGCGATTGCTGATTCCACCGTTTCTCCCACTACCGGCGGATTTGACGTAAAGGTTGACTTTATTAACGTATATGCCGTTGACAGTACCCACGCAGATATCGTTATCAAGAAGGTGCTTAACAACAATACCGGCGTAAGCATCCCTCTCAATATATTTGAGTTTGCGCTTTCCTCCGGCGGCGTAGTCATCGATACCGTTCATACAGATGCTCTGGGTAATGCAACCATCCGTATTCCCATTGATGCAGAAGGCACCCTCGTTTACACTCTTACTGAAGTAAACGGCGGTATGCCCGGCATGACCTACGATTCCAAGGAATACACCGTAACCATCGTTACCACTACCGTTGGCGGCAAGCTTTCGGCAGAGGTTACCGTTTCCGATACCACCGATGATATCGCATTGTTTACCAATGCATATTCTCTTACTTCCGCCATCGTTTCTATCGACGGCACCAAGATCCTTGACAACAAAGCAATAACCGACGGTCAGTTTGAATTTATCATCAAGGCGGCAGATGAGCTTTACGCTCCCATTACTTCCGGCTGGTCCCAGACTGTTTCCAACATAGGCGGCGGCTTTACCTTCGTTCTCCCCGAATATACCAAGGTGGGCACCTACAGATACGTTGTTAACGAGGTAATTCCTGCTGCGGCAGTAAACAATCTGCTTGATGGTATTACCTATGATACCTCTGTTTACCACGTAACAGTTGTTGTTACCGACGATGGTAACGGCAAGCTTGCTTCTGCAGTTCAGCTCACCAAGGTCGGCACTGGCGACGTTACCGATATAGTCTTTACCAACACCTATAATGTAACCGGCACCCAGACTATCACCTTTGAGGGAGATAAGATACTCATCGGCAGAGAGCTCCACGGTTCCGAGTTTACGTTTAATATTGACGTATACAAGGACGGCGTAAAGCAGCCCTCTCTTACCACCACCAACCTTTCCACCGGCGTTATCCAGTTCCCCGAATTCACTTATACTGCTTCCGATATCGGAGTTGAATATAAGTACGTTATCAGTGAGGTTCTTCCCACCGGCGCAGTTGGCGGCAAATACCAGGGTGTTACCTATGATGATACCGTATATGAAGTTATCGTCAACGTAACCGATAACGGTGCGGGCGGCATTCAGCTTGTTGTAAGCGGAGACGATGAAAAGGCACTCCACTTTGAAAACACCTATTCCGCAGAGCAGGTTTCCGTATCTCTTTCCGGTGATAAAACTCTCAACGGCAGAGATATTGAAGACGGCGAGTTTGAATTCGTTCTCAAGAATGAAGTTGGCTCTGTTATCGAGACCGTTTCTAACGTAGCCGATAAGTTTAATTTCAGCCCCATCACTTATACCGCCGCAGGCGTATATAAGTACACTGTTTCCGAGGTTAAGGGAACCAAGGGCGGCGTAACCTATGACGATACCGTTTACACCATCACCGTAACCGTTACCGACAACGGCAAGGGTATACTTACTGCATCTACCGTTATCGACGGCATAGGAACTCTTTCCTTTACCAATAACTACAATACTCAGAATGTAGTTATTGAAATTCCCGGCAACAAGACTCTGGTAGGCAGACCCATTGCAGAAGACGAGTTCTTGTTCGGCGTATACCACGCAACCGTTTCCGGCGGCGTCTACACTATCAACGGTGACGTAATTGTTACCACCACCAATAAGGCAGACGGCACCTTCGTATTCGAAAACGGCGTATTCACTTCTCCCGGTACTTATCATTATGTAGTTAAGGAAATCAACGAAGGCGAGCTTGGAATTACCTACGATACCAAACAGTTTAACATTAAGGTTGTAGTTACCGATGATCTTAACGGTAATCTGGTTGCAGATCTCACCGTTGAAAACGGTCCCATCGAGTTTACCAATACCTACGTTCCCGTAGAAACCTCCGTTACCTTTAGCGGTACCAAGGTTCTTAACGGCAGAAGCCTTGCAGACGGCGAATTCAAGTTCGTTCTCAAGGATTCCACCGATGCTGTTATCCAGACCGTTTCCAACGTAGGCGGCGCGTTCACATTTGATGCGCTTGTTTATAATGCAGTAGGTGGTCCTTACACCTATACCGTATCCGAAGTTAACGAGGGCAAGGGCGGCGTGACCTACGATTCCACCGTATATACCGTAACCGTTAATGTAGTTGATGACGGCCACGGAAGCCTTGTAACCGAGGTAACCGGCGGAACAAGCTTTGCATTCACCAATGATTACAGCGCAGATCCCGTTGATCACGCAATTTCCGGTACCAAGGTTCTTAGCGGAAAAGCTCTTGCAGACGGCGATTTCAGCTTTGTACTCAAGAATTCCTCCGGCACTCCCATTGATACTGCTTCCAACGTAGGCGGCACCTTCACCTTTGGCGCTATCACCTACAACACCGCAGGCACTTATACCTATACCGTTTCCGAGGTTAATGACGGCAAGGGCGGAATCACTTACGATACCACCGTATACACCGTAACCGTAGTTGTAACCGATAACGGCGACGGCACACTTACTGCAACACAGCAGGCAGTAGGCGCAAACACACTTGAATTTATCAACTATTATAACGTAACCGTAGATGCGGTTGTTACTCTGGACGGCAGCAAGTATCTTGACGGCAGAGAGCTTAAAGCAGGGGAATTTGAATTCCAGCTTAAGGACGAAAGCGGTGCGGTTATTGAAACCGTATCCAACCTTGCAGACGGCACCTTCATATTCGCACCTCTCAGCTTCTCCGCTGCAGGCGAATATAAGTACACCGTAACCGAGGTAAACAACGGTAAGGGCGGCGTAAGCTATGACGATACTGTTTATGATATTACCGTAACCGTAACCGACGGCGGCAGCGGCGCATACGTTGCAACAGTTGATATCAAGAATAATCCTGAAATTATCTTTACAAACAGCTATTCTGTAGGTCCCATTTCCGTTCCTCTTACCGGCAAAAAGATTCTCGAGGGCAGAAAGCTTAACGCAAACGAATTTGAATTCGCGCTTTATACCACAGACGGCAGACTTATGCAGACTGTTACCAATAAAGCAAACGGCGA
>JAZSIT010000191.1:0-5384 GCA_045533895.1 Eubacteriales bacterium | reverse complement strand
CAGCATCTCATTTTCGGAGTAAAAATTCCTATGGAAACGGTCATTGAGGCCGATAACGATGCTCAAAAGGAAATCGAGCGCAAGATGTTCCCCGGCTACGTTCTCATTAAAATGGTAATGAATGACGAAAGCTGGCATATCATCCGCAACACTACCGGTGTAACCGGATTTGTAGGTCCCGGATCTGCTCCCGTCGCCCTTACGGACGAAGAGGTTGAGAAGCTGGGCGTAGAAGTCAAGGTTGTTGAGGTTAAGTTTGCGGTGGGCGACAGTGTCCAGATATGCGACGGACCTCTTGCAGGCTTTATAGGCATTGTTAACGAGATCTCCCCCGATATGAAGAAGGTAACCGTTACCGCTTCTATGTTCGGAAGAGAGACCAAAGTAGAACTGGATTCCACACAGGTAAAAACATTAGACGAGTAAGCCATATCGTCGCAAGCAGTAGAGCCTGAATAAAAGAACGAACAGGCTCGGTGGGAGGGAGCAAAGCTCCCGACATATTTACCACATTTCGGAGGTGTAATTAAAATGGCAAAAAAAGTAGTAGGCTACATTAAACTTCAGCTTCCTGCCGGCAAAGCGACTCCTCAGCCGCCTGTCGGTCCTGCGCTCGGTCAGTACGGCGTAGCTATCCCCGTATTTACTAAAGACTTCAACGAGCGTACCAAGAATGATATCGGTCTCATTATACCCGTTGTAATTACCGTATACGCAGACCGTACTTTCACTTTCATCACCAAGACTCCCCCTGCTGCAGTCCTCATCAAGAAGGCTTGCAACATCGAGAGCGGCTCTGCAGTTCCCAACAAGACTAAGGTCGCAACCATCACCAAGGAACAGGTCAGAAAGATCGCTGAGACCAAGATGCCCGACCTCAACGCTGCAAATATCGAATCTGCGATGAGCATGATCGCAGGTACCGCACGCTCCATGGGCGTAACGGTAGTTGACTAAGGAGGGGAACAGCAATGAAAAGAGGAAAGAATTATCAGGACGCTCTTAAGACTATAGATAAGAGCAAGCTTTATGAATCCGCAGAAGCTCTTCAGCTCACCTGCTCCAATTCCAAAGCTAAATTCGACGAAACCGTAGAAGTCCATCTCCGCATGGGTCTTGACGGACGTCACGCAGATCAGCAGATCCGCGGCGCTATCGTACTTCCCAACGGTACCGGTAAAAAGGTACGCACTCTCGTTTTTGCTAAGGGCGACAAGGCAAAGGCAGCAGAGGAAGCAGGAAGTGATTTCGTAGGCGCAGAAGATCTGGTTGCAAAGATCCAGCAGGAGAACTGGTTCGATTACGATGTTATCATCGCTACTCCCGATATGATGGGTGTTATCGGCCGTCTCGGTAAGATCCTCGGTCCTAAGGGACTTATGCCTAACCCTAAAGCCGGCACCGTTACTATGGACGTTGCTAAGGCAGTTCAGGAAGCTAAGGCAGGTAAGATCGAATACCGTCTGGATAAGACCAACATCATCCACTGCCCTATCGGCAAGGTATCCTTCGGCGCAGAAAAGCTTAACGAAAACTTCGAGGCTCTCCTCGGTGCGATCATTAAGGCTAAGCCCGCAGCAGCAAAGGGTCAGTACATCAAGTCCTGCACCGTTGCTTCCACCATGGGCCCCGGCGTTAAGGTTAACCCTTCCAAGATCTAAGTAAAAAGCAAAAAAATTTTTATTAATCTATTGACAATACTGCTTTTATGTGGTATTATTCATAAGGTTAAAAACTAAATATTCCAAAGACAGTAGGCACACACCGCGTGTATAATGGTCTTAACCGCCTGCCGAGGAAAACATAAAACCGTTTCAATATGGTATTTTTATGCTCCCTTGTGCAGTCGCGTCAAGGGAGCTTTTTTATACGATGGTTGTGTTAATATGGAGGTGAACACATGGCAAGCGCAAAAATTCTTGAGCAGAAGCAAGCAGTCGTCCAGTCTCTCGCAGACCAGATGAAGAATGCTGCCGGCGGTGTTCTCGTAAACTGCCAGGGTATTACCGTTGAGGCTGATACCAAACTGCGTACCGAACTTCGTAACGCAGGCGTTGAGTACAGCGTTGTTAAGAACACTCTTACTTCCAGAGCATGCGATATCGTAGGCTTTGAATCTCTTAAAGACGTTCTTTCCGGTATGACCGCTATGGCAACCAGCGAGAGCGATCCTATCGCAGCAGCAAAAATACTCTGCACTTTCGCAGAAAAGAACCCCAACTTTGTTATCAAAGCAGGTTTCGTAGAAGGCAACCTTCTTGACGAACAGGGCGTTAAGGATCTTGCAAAGACTCCTTCGAAGGAAGTTCTTATCGGCAAGATGCTCGGCTCTCTTCAGTCTTCCCTTTACAGCTTCGCATACGTACTTCAGGCTATTATCGACAAGTCCGGCGAAGCACCTGTTGCAGAAGAAGCTCCTGAAGCAGCAGCTGAATAATCCTTGCTTAAAGCAAGAACAAACCGCGTGAAAACGCGAAACAAAATTAATTAAAAAACACTAAAATTATTTTCGGAGGATTATAAAATGAACGAAAAATCTCAGCAGATCCTTGACATCGTTAAGGGACTTACCATACTTGAACTTGCAGACCTCGTAAAGGCACTTGAAGAAGAATTCGGCGTATCCGCAGCTCCCGTTGCAGTAGCAGCAGTTGGCGGCGCAGCTGAAGCAGCTCCCGCAGCAGAAGAAAAGACCGAGTTCGACGTAGAGCTCACCTCTTTTGACGAAGCTAAGAAGCTTAAGGTTATCAAGGCTGTTAAGGAAATCACCGGCGTTTCTCTCGGCGAAGCTAAGGAAATCGTTGTTGGCGCTCCCAAGGCAGTTAAGACCGGCGTTTCCAAGGAAGAAGCAGAAGCTATCAAGAAGCAGCTTGAAGAGGAAGGCGCAACCGTTACTATTAAGTAATAGGTACATCGTGATTACGCGCTCCGTAAAAAGCGCATAATACAACTTCACTGAAGAAAAATCCGTAGTTGGCAACGACTACGGATTTCTTTGAATTTTTGGTGCTTTATGAAACGTATTTTTATTATTATTCTGGCGTGTCTGTTACTTCTTTGCTCCTGCAACCAGGAGCCGGAGAGCTTTACCGATATTACAGACACTTCCCTGCTAAAAACTTATTACGCAGGCGAACCTGTATCCGATTGGCGTGTGATTTCCGCCTTGTATTTGGAAACGGAGGATATAGCAAACTACAGCATTACCCTTTTAGCAGACGACAGCTTGTATTCCTGCGCATCAAATGCTATTTCCTGTGCCGTACTGACAACCCTTTACGATGCAAAGGGTTACGATGCATCCGTCTATATCCCTACCCTGCAAAGCGCGGTGCACGCGCCTTATGAGGTGCACACCTTTGACCTGTGCCTTGCACTCATGGCGCTGTATGCTTGTGACGTCGAGCCCGAGATGATAACTCCCGCCATGACACATCTTGCAGATATTCAGCTTACAGACGGCGGCTGGGGCAAGGACAGCGAGGACTTGAAGTGCGACCCTTACGTGTCCGCTATGGTGCTTAACGTAATTACCGCCTATCGCTCGGATTACGCTGATGACAACAGCCGCGACGCACTGCTCACATATCTGGGTAACTGTATCGGAAACGACAATACCGTTTCTGATTCCGACGGTGAATCTTCTTCTCTTGCGACTATGGCGGTTCTTAATTCGCTTATTTTTGCCGGAATTCCCGCAAACGGCGAGATTTCCACCGCTCTTTGCACCGCAGTGAGCAACTTTTCCGCAGGCGGCACCTACGGTGAGCATAAGGACGGTAACCATTCCGAAACCGCAACCGCAGAGGTCTTCCTCGCCTTCGCATCTGCACGCCGCGCAAATATATTCACATTCTTTTCCGAAGAATATAAGGATATAATTAATCAGTAGTAAAATGCAAAAGACCGTGGTGACACGGTCTTTTTTGCTACTATTTGATAAATAAAAACAGTCCTATTTTGCTGTTTTCGGGGTCTTCGGGAATGAGAAGCATATTCGTTTCCACCAGATCGTGCACCGTCATCATACGGGTATTGAGAATGAACATAGACGCGCAATAATCAAGAAGATGGGAAAGTATGGGGTTGATGCTCTTTTTGACAACTGCTTTTGTTTCAGCAAAGACTTGTGCGAACATTGCTTTCAATTCCTCTGCCAAGGGGTGAGATAAAAGAATATCGTTTATGTTATCTAACTGTTCTTTGGTTGCCACAATAATATCCGGCACTACTTCCCCGTTCTCACCCTCGTGAGCGTGAACGTTGTTTATACAAGCATCCCATATTTTCTTTTCCGCCGAGGTGAAATCAGCAACCTTCCGTTTGTTAACAATGGTATCTGCTAAAAAGACGGTGTGCAGAGAATCATACATTTCGCCTATTACGTTCCACAAGCCGTAATCGCCTACTTTGTACGACCAAAGCTCAACGTTATCGTTACCGGATCCGTTGTGCCCAACCATAAGATTTTCTGGAAGCACAGCCATTTCCATTCCCATAAAGCCCCAAGTTTCGCCGTTTTCACGCTTTTCGGGGTACAGATGGCTGTAATCGGGGATCGTGTCTACAATGCAATCTACTGCGTGGATAGCCAGCCACCATTTAAGGTTATTATTACTTACGGTAGGTCCTGCCACACCCAAAGCGCGGATTTTTTCAAGACTGTCCTCGACGATTTTACCCAGTAAGCTACTGCGTTTTTTGGAATCTCTGCGCTGTGCGTTGTAGATTTCCGTCTGACATTCCTTGCTTGCAATAAAAAAGTTTGTAATATACTTATCGCCGATCTTCTTAAGGAGAGTGGCGTCTTTGAGAATTTCCACTTCTTCCTCAAGATAAGGCATAGCCGTGCCAAGTTCGACCGCCAATTCCTCTAAAGTGGAGGGGTTGTTGTCCGCTTCGAGCAGAATATTTTTGGGCAGTTTTCTCTGTACCACACCCCAGGGACGATTCATCTCCAGCCTGCCACTTGCTATAAAATGCACGTCATCGGGCTTGTAGCTTCTTATTCCGTATTCTCTTGCCATATTCATACCTTCTTTCAATATTTTGCGGGCGCGGAAAAGGTTTGATTTAACCGTACCCACGGGAAGTCCGGCTGTTGAAGCAATATCAGATAGCTTTTTGTTTTCGATATAATAGGAAACCAAAAGAGTTCTGTATTCCGAAGATATATACGCAAGTTCCCTGCGCAAAAGCAAAAGAGTTTCGCTTTGTATAAGCTTTTCTTCGGGGCTCTCGCTTTCGCTTTCAAGATCATATTCGCTTATATCTTCGTACTGCTCCCATTCGGTTTTTGCGTGCTTTTTTGCCGCCCAATTACTATATCTGTTACGGGCGATCTGCCAAACCCATGCGCGAAAATTAACCGGTATGTTTCCGCG
>JAZSIT010000048.1:0-12975 GCA_045533895.1 Eubacteriales bacterium | reverse complement strand
AATCTGCGATTTGCGGGGACCCCGAAAAAATAATACCCCACAAATCTGCGATTTGCGGGGACCCCGAAAAAAGCACCCCTAAAAAATATCCCCCGAGGGTTTTCCTCAGGGGAATGGAATTAATCCAAAATATTCTTTTGTGCGGTGAATACCAAAGCCGTATTATCCACGTGGGAAACAAAGCTTTCGTATACGGGAGAATCTTGAGGAACGAGAGATTTAAGCGCTTCAAAGGCAGTAATGACCTCTGCGAGATAGCTTTCTTTTTCGCTTACCGTTTTTCCCTCGGGGTCAAATTCCCCGTACTTCGCCTGAATATCGGAAATCGCGGAGGAAAGGGCAGAATAATCCGCATTATTCAGATATTTATAAACCTTCTCGATAATAAACTCATACTGTGCGCAATATGCGGAAACGGTTTTTCCGTACATATCGGTTGTAACGGCTTTATTGCGGTAAAGCTGATGCTTATAGGTTGAATCAAAATTAAAGTTCTGAATATACTCCAGCGCAAAAATTGAGTTACCCGCAGCGCCGATATTATACGAGTACTCTATCTGGTCACGTATTACATCGTCGGTCTGTCCGTCATAAGTGCCGACACCGAGAATAACACGGCAATCGCCGCCGACTATGGACATCATTTCATCACCGTAAAGGATATGACCTGCCAGATCTGCGGAATATATCATGGGATATATTTCATCAACTATTCCCTGCTCCACCCAGGCGGAAACATCCTGGAACACATATTTCTGTCTGTCCTCATTACCTGAAAAGCAGGTGCAGGAGAAGGTGAGGTCATACTTCTTTACCAATTCCGAAGCCTCTGCCGCAAAGGAAGTAACGATATCGCAACGGAAAGCACACCATTCGTCCCAAAGCTCGTGGGTAATAGGCATATTCTTGGGGTTTACGGTAACACCGTATTTTTTCATAAATGCGGCGGTAATATCATCGTTATACCCGTGGTCCTCATATCTGTCCGCGCTGTAATATGTCGGCAGAGGGAAACGGATATAGTCAAGCTGAATACCGTCAATATCGTATTTTTCGCACACCTCGCGGATTATCTCAAGATTCCATGCCCGAACTTCTTTATCGAAGGGGTTGAGAGTATAACTGGGTGAATCATAAAAATACGCCACGTTTCTGCCTGTTTTGGAAATGAGCAGTTTGTCTGCGAAATAGTTTACATAATGTTCTTCGGGATAAGCGTCCGAGGGATTTTGGGTATTAAAGCAGCAGTACATAAAGTACACCTGCATACCTCTTGCGTGGCACTCATCGATATATGCTTTAAGCATATCCGCCTGCAATTCGGGGTGGCGGGTAAGATGCTCAACCTCGGTATAATAAAGAGCATAGGAATCTCTGTAGGGAGAAAGAATAAGCCGGTTTATACCCAGAGAGTGAGCGTATTCAACAATGTGCTTTACATCCTCCGAATCGGTCTCATAATGGACTACCCACGCGGCGCGGTCCTGCACAAGCAGTGACGGCACGCAGGCATTTTCCAGAGCAACCACTTTTTCCTTGAGAGAAGCAAAAGCGTCAGGGTCGGTAAAAGCAGTTTCCAGCGCAGTTTTTGCTTCCGCAGACACTTGCTCCGCATAAGCGTAATCAATGGGAAGAAGTTCTTTTTTTGCTTTTTCAAGCTCGCTTAACGCATTTTCAAGACGGGCTTGGTATTCGCCGACTGTAATATCCGACATACCGAACAGCAGAAAAGCAGATACGTCCTCTTGGAATATTACTCGCTGACCGATTTTATAAAACCGTGAAAGTTCTTGCTTTTTATCGCCGACAGCAGAAATAACGTAACCCTTTTCGGGTACGGCAGTACTGCCGCCGAAGGACGCGGAAAGGATAAAACCGTTTTCATCCACCGCAAGTTCCAGTGCGTTTTCGGAAGCAGGAGTTTTTGAAATACCCGAATACACGGTGATATATTTGCTTTCCTCTGTCTTTCCGTATGCAACGTCGGTTATTTTACGGAAAGTATAATAAGTTTCCTTGCTTATACGTTTGGCAGTGGAGCCTTCCTCAAGCCTGAGCATATACGAGGTATACAGGCTGTTGCCCGAAGAAAGAACAAAGCCGCCCTCCGGAATGGGAGTATTGCCGGAAACGCCGTCTACACCCATTTCTGTAACCGAAACAAAGTTGCCGTCGGCATCAAAGGCCGCCTCTGCACCCCAGATATTGGTACGTGTGCTGTCCCAGAAGAAATCGCTGTCGTACACCACGGCGGTGGCGAAGGAAGTGCGGTTTTCGTTATGGAATACTGTCTCCACAATACGCTTTCCGTCAAGCAAAACGTAATCTGACGGAGTGGTTACAGCTTCAAAAAGCACCGTTTCCACGCTGTCGCCAACAGAAATTGTCTTTGCCGCTTCGCAAGCCTCCTTGCCGTTAAAGCATACGGCATAGCCTGCAGGATACGGCAAAACCGCGCGGGTACCCTGCTCACCAATATAGGTTACAACACCGTCAAAGACGAAAATATCAATAAAATCAAAGCTTCTTTCGGGAGAAAGCACAAGTCCCGCTCTCTCGTCATATATATGTATTCCTTCGGAAGCGGTATCGGGATTAATGGAATCAACGGTAAAAGGCGTTTTTCCGATAACCACCGTGTTTCCCGTGCCGTAAGGAGATATAAGGTCGCTGTTGTTTACATAATACACGTCATTTCCCTCCATAAACGCTTTTGCAAAGCCTTGGGCGTAGGGGGCGGAAAGCATTAAGGTAAAGGCTCTGTTATCTGTCTTTTCCGCATCAAAGGTATCGGTTTTGAATTCGCCCTTGGAGTTGCGGGTGCAAGTGACGCCTAAAAATTCATCGGGCACAGACACGCTGCTCACAGTTGAAGGAGAAAAAAGGGCGTTTGTGACCGAAGTAAAATCCGCAGGGTCTTTATGGGACAGCAAAAATCCCACAGTTTCCGTAGAATCCGTAACCGAAGCGCATCCGTAAATATCGATATATTCAGGCATTTCATAGCCGGAAACGAAAAAATCATCGGCAGCGTCTTTTCCTTTAATGAAAATGCTGTAACCGTTGGTGGGAATTAAACATCTATCACCTTTGGATACCGAATAGGAGTTTACAATGGTTTCGCCGTTTTTTGTATAGCACACAAACACCGCTCCGTCTGCAGGGGCGTTGTAGACGGGAGTATGCTCGCCGTCGGGCGCATAGTTTCTGTCAAACAAAGCTGCGTTTGATAATTTATTGACAGTCTCCACCGAGATGTTTTCACTCGAAACACTTACGGTAATATCAGTTTTTTCGTCCGAACAAGCGGACAATACAAAAATTAAAGCAAGCGCGCACAGCGCGGTAATTAAAAATCTTTTCACGGTAAGCACCTCCATACAGCTATGATAACATAAACCGACATTATTTTCAACAATCGCGGAACTCTTTTTGATATAAAGCATAATATGATAACAGATATTAAAATTTTTCAGGAGGATAAATATGATTGATAGAAACAATTCCTGCAACAGACCTACCGAGCAGGTCTGTGTCAGCGTTAACCGAATATTCGATTCCGCGCGGGACAAAGACTGCCTTGAAGATATTAAGGTGCAGTTTACGGATACCGCGCAGGACGTTATAGATCACGCCACCGCAGTAAGAACCAAATGTGCGGAGGTTGTTTCCACAAGTATAACAGTGGAGGATATCCCCTTCAACTGCGGTTTTTACCACGTTACGGTAAGATACTATTTCTGCGTTAAACTTGAGGTCTGCGTATGCAACGGCAGATCGATAGAGGTAGAAGGTATTGCCGCTTATGACAAGAAGATTATACTCTTCGGCAGTGAAAAGGATGTTTCGGTATTCCGGTCCGACCCTGCCAACAACGATTTTTGTTCTGTTCCCAAGTGTATCGGCTGTAATACCCAATGTTCACTCCCCACAGTTGTGGTAGAGGTGGCGCATCCCGTAAGCCTTGATACCAAGCTGGTGGAAAAATGCCGTCCTTTCGGACATTGCTGTATGCCTTGCGATTGCATTCCCGAAAGTCTGAAACAACGGTTTAACGGTTGCTTCAAGGAAGGTATCGGTACCCAGTGCGTATACGTTTCTCTGGGCGTATTCTCGGTAATCCGCATGGAGCGTCAGGTCCAGCTTATGATACCTGCCGCACAGCTTGTACTGCCCGAAAGAGATTCCACCCCCGTTTCAAACGGAAGCGACCCCTGCAGTGTATTTGAAAAAATGTGCTTCCCCTGCGATTCTTTTATGCCGGTGAGCGACCCCAACAATATGAATTGCTGCAATACAAACAGCGGTTGCGGCAACGGATGCAATAAGAAATAAATATACCCCGTAAAAACCAAAAAGCCGGAGAATATCCGGCTTTTGTTTTATCCTTTTAACAAATGGTCTGACATAAACTGTCTTACTTCCGCTTCCTTGGGAAGTGAATTAAGTGCGCCCACCTTTGTGGCGGTCAGCGCTCCCACAGCGTTGCCGTATTTTACTGCGCGGTAGATATCCCCCGTGCGCATATACTCAACGGCAAGAGCGGCGGTAAATGCATCCCCTGCGGCGGTGGTGTCAATGGCGTTGACCTCGTATCCCTCGACAATATCGCAATATTTACCGTCGTAGATAAAGGCGCCGCGTTCACCCAGTTTAAGCACCACATACTTTATATCCACCTTGTTGGAAAGCTGAATAGCGGCTCGGAGACAATCGTCGGGCGTGTTGGGACGTATTCCGGTAAGCACCGCAGTTTCTGTCTCGTTGGGGGAGAACACCTCTACCTGACGAAGCTTTGAAAGGGGAAAATCGGGTATAGCGGGTCCTGCGTCTATAAACAGAGGCAGATTTTCGTCCGCAGCTATGCGCGCAGTGGTTATTACCTGCTTTTCACCGCACTCGAATTGGGTAAGCACCGCATCGGGATAGCTTAAGAAGGAGTTTTCTATATCCGTATCGTTAATATTTCTGTTGGCGCCGGGGAACACGATTATACGGTTATCCCCCGTTTTTTCCAGCATAACGATAGCAAGTCCCGTCTGCTCTGCGCGGTCTACCTTAACATAGCGGGAATCTACGTTGTTTTCGGCATAAATGCGAAGCAGGCGGTCGCCGTAGGCATCATCACCCACACGGGTGCAGAACACTACCTCGCTTCCCAGCCTTGCGGCGGCAACGGCGGCGTTTGCCCCTTTTCCGCCGGGGACAAAGGAATATTCTCCCTCGCTTATCATAGTCTCTCCGCGGGAAGGAACGTAAGGCGTTTTTGCAAGAAAATCTATATTTGCGGTACCCACTGTAAGTAAACGCTTGCTTGCCATTAAAAAACCAACCTCTTTTCTGCATTTTATCACGTTTATTTTACATTATTCGATACTTTTTGTCAACTGTTTTGTTTCAAGATATTTCCGTCTTGTTGCCGCGCCTCCTCGGATATGGCGTTCAAGACGGTTTTTCTCAAGCACCTTGCTTACGTCGGTATATAAAACAGGGTCGTTTTTCCTTAATCTTGAGCTTACGTCCTTGTGCACCGTGCTTTTGCTTATTCCGAATTTTTGTGCCGCCGCGCGAACAGTGCATCCCGTTTCTATTATGTATTCTCCCAGTTCCCGTGCGCGGAGATGGATATCTGTTTCCATACTGTTCCCCTTTTCCGTTTTTTACACTATATGAAAGGAAAAAGAAAAAAAGTACATTGATGAAAAGTATTGAAAAACTGAAAAAATATGTTATACTACATTTTGGGAGATGATGTTAAAAATGGCAATTTTGGTAACAGGCGGATGCGGATATATTGGGTCCCACACCGTTGTTGAATTGATTAAAAACGGATATGATGCCGTTATTGTGGATAATTTATATAATTCCGATATAAGCGCCATTGACAGTATTGAAAAAATCACAGGCGTTAAGCCCGTTTTTTATAACTGCGATATAAGAGACAGAGAAATGCTGAATAAGATATTCGGCGAAAATAACATTGAGGCGGTTATCCATTTTGCGGGCCTTAAGGCTGTCGGCGAATCCGTGGCAAAGCCGCTTATGTACTACGACAACAACGTTGGCGGCACCGTGAATTTGGTTGACGTAATGCTGGCGCACGGAGTGAAAAAGATAGTATTCTCATCCTCTGCCACCGTATACGGTGATCCTGACAGAGTGCCTATTACCGAGGATTGCTCCTTGCATCCCACAAATCCTTACGGAAACACCAAATATATGGTTGAGCTTATTCTTCGTGACGTATGCGTGTCCGACCCTGAATTTTCCGCAGTATTGCTGAGATATTTCAACCCTATCGGCGCACACGAGAGCGGTCTTATCGGTGAAAAGCCCAACGGTATTCCCAACAATCTTATGCCCCGTATTATCCGTGTGGCAAAGGGTGAGGCGGATGCCATTACCGTATTCGGCAAGGATTACCCCACTCCCGACGGAACGGGTGTAAGAGATTATATACACGTTGTTGACCTTGCGGAAGGACATATAAAGGCGCTTCGCGCAATGAAGGCTGGAGCAAAGGCGTATAATCTGGGAACCGGTACGGGATATTCGGTTCTGGATATTATAAACGCATTTGAGAAGGCAAGCGGAATAAAGATAAAGACCCTTGATTGCCCACGCAGACCCGGTGATATTGCCACCTGCTATTCCGACCCGTCGGCGGCAGAGACCGAGCTTGACTGGAAGGCTGACAAAACCTTGGAGGAAATGTGCGTTTCCTCTTGGAACTTCGCAAAAGATAAATAAAAATATTGACATAAACGGAATGTTGTGTTAAAATCAGTAACGTATAGAAGTTATTTTACAGGAGGAGCTTATCAATGAGCAGAATCAAGACTATCGAAACCAAGAACATTACCGAAACCGTTAAAAACGGCGGCTGCGGCGAATGCCAGACTTCTTGCCAGTCCGCTTGCAAGACCTCTTGCGGCGTTGCTAACCAGAAGTGCGAAAACACCAAGAAATAAGTTTTAGTACGTTTTCATAAACGCTGCCTGAGAATGGCAGCGTTTGTGTTGTATACGGGGAGAAGAAGTATGGTTCATCAGTATAAATTAAACGGATACAACATCGTGCTGGATACCTGCAGCGGTTCGGTACATACCGTGGACGATGTGGCTTACGACATAATAGAAAAATACAAAACAAACACCGCAGAAGAGATAATTGCAGATATCACCGCGCGTTACGCCGATATTACTGCCGATGACGTTACAGAGTGTCTTGACGATATCCGTGCGCTGGAGCAGGCAGGAAAATTATTTTCCGAGGACAAGTACGAGGCGCTTGCTTATGAATACAAAAACAACGTTAACGTAGTAAAGGCCCTTTGTCTCCACGTTGCCCACACCTGTAATCTCAACTGTTCTTACTGCTTTGCAAGTCAGGGAAAATATCAGGGCGACAGAGCTCTTATGTCCTTTGAGGTAGGCAAGCAGGCGTTTGATTTTCTTATTGCCAATTCCGGAACCAGAAGAAATCTTGAAGTAGACTTCTTCGGCGGCGAGCCCCTTATGAATTGGGACGTGGTCAAGCAGCTTGTTGCGTATGCAAGAAGCGTTGAGAAGGAGCACAACAAGAACTTCCGCTTTACCCTTACCACCAACGGCGTGTTGATAGATGACGAGATAATTGATTTTCTTAACAAGGAAATGAGCAACGTAGTGCTCAGTCTTGACGGACGCAAGTGTGTGCATGACAGATTCCGTGTGGATTATGCGGGAAAAGGCAGCTATGAAAAGATAGTTCCCAAGTTCAAGCGTCTTGTGGAAAAGAGAAACCACAAGGATTATTATATGCGCGGTACCTTTACCCACCACAACGTGGATTTTACCGAGGATATTTTCCACATGGCAGACCTTGGCTTTACCGAACTCAGCATGGAGCCCGTGGTTTGTTCTCCCGATGACCCTTGCGCACTTACCAAGGAGGATCTGCCCAAGGTAAAAGAGCAGTACGAGATACTTGCAAAGGAAATGATAAAACGCAAGAAGGAAGGCAGACCCTTTACCTTCTATCCCTATATGCTTGACCTCAAAAACGGTCCCTGCATATACAAGCGCATTACCGGTTGCGGAAGCGGTACCGAATATATGGCAGTTACCCCTTGGGGTGAGCTGTTCCCCTGCCACCAGTTTGTAGGTGATCCCAAATACAGTCTGGGCGATATCTGGAACGGCGTGAAAAACACCGAGATTCAGGACGGGTTCCGCAAGTGCAACGCTTACGCAAGAGAAGAATGTAAGGATTGCTGGGCGAGACTTTACTGCTCCGGCGGATGTGCCGCCAACGCTTACCACGCAACGGGAAGCATTAACGGCGTATACAAATACGGATGCGAGCTGTTCAAAAAGCGTATTGAATGCGCGGTAATGATGCAGGTCGCCGAATCGGAAGAATAAAATGAAAACACCTGTATGGGATTTTGTTAACCAATACGCAAAAGCAGACCCGATAAGATTTCACATGCCCGGCCACAAGGGAAAAGAATACCCCTTTGATATAACCGAGATAAGCGGTGCGGACGTGCTGTACAGCGCTACGGGAATTATTGCGGAAAGCAGAAAAAACGCATCCCGTTTGTTTGGTACATACGATACCTTTTATTCGGCAAAAGGGTCTACCCTTGCCATAAAGGCGATGCTGGCACTGGTTACGGCGGGAAAAGAAAACAAGGTGGTTTTAGCTTCCCGAAACGCCCACAAGGCGTTTATATACGGCTGTGCCCTCCTTGATATTACCCCGCAGTGGATATATCCAAGTAATTTTACGGATATTTGCGCTTGCGATATTACCGCACAGCAGGTGGAAGAATGTTTTGCAAATTCCTTACCTTGTGCGGTATATATCACTTCACCGGACTATCTGGGAAACCGCGCGGACATACACGCAATTTCAAGGGTGTGCCGTAAATACGGAGTTCCCCTTTTAGTGGATAACGCCCACGGAGCATACACCGCTTTTCTAAAAGAAAGCGAGCATCCCATTCATCTGGGCGCGGATATGTGCTGTGATTCCGCCCACAAGACTCTGCCCGTGCTTACCGGCGGTGCGTATTTGCATATAAGCGAAAGCGGAAAAGGATTTGCCGAAAACGCCGAAAGCGCGTTAAGTCTTTTTGCATCCACAAGCCCTTCGTATCTGATACTGGCGTCCCTTGACAGATGCAACGCTTACCTGGCGAACGGTTACAGAGATAATCTGGAAAACACGGTAAAAGCGGTGGAGAAAGCCAAAACCGTACTTTTGCACGCAGGATATGAGCTGATAGGAAGCGAAAAAACAAAAATAACCCTTTCTCCGCTAAAAAAAGGATATACGGGAAAGGATATTGAAAAAATACTTATACAGCATAATATATATCCCGAGTTTTCATCCTTTGCATACACGGTGCTGATGATAACTCCGGAAAATACGGAAGCAGAGATAAACGCTGTTACAGACCTGCTTACTTCCCTGCCGGACAAAGAGAGTATTACTAAACCGGACACCGATTTTTCTCCCAAGGGAGAAAGACAAATGTCGGTAAGAGAAGCAATGCTGGCAGATAAGGAAACCGTTTCCGTAAAGGACTCGGTGGGACGGATATGTGCCTGCCCCACGGTATCCTGTCCGCCTGCAATACCAATAGTCATAAGCGGCGAAATAATAACAGAATCTGCCGTAAAGTTGTTTGAGCAATATGGAACACAACATATTGAAGTAGTAAAAAAATCCCGTTAAACACGGGATTTTTTGTTATTTGTATTTATTTAGCACCTGTACAAATTCAGGGTTATTCAAAAGGTCTTTTCGTCTGCCGTATCGGGCATTCAGATGATAACTGAGTATCCAATGGAGAAAATCACCGTGTCCTTCTGTTTCAATCTCTTTACGCCAAAAAGCGTCGTAAAGAGATTGGTTAGTTCCCATTGCATCGGATATTCCTTTTGCAGCACAAAAATTCATATCTGCAATTCTTATTATATCCTCATCGCTTCCGTTGCGGTAAGTGAGATCATTTCTCATTCTGCTAAGAAATGCCTCTGCAAGGACATCGAAAAACGCATCTCCGGTTTCGTCAGCAAACTCACGCAAAAGTTTGCCATACTTCACAGTCTTATTCACTTTTTCCTGCATTGAAATACCGTTATCAAAGAATATGGCTCTTCCCAGCTTATCTCCTGCAAAAGCGGCAAGCTCATACATATTTTTACACAAATGATAATAGTATTCCTCCGTGCCCTTTGCAAACAACTGCTCGCTTTTTTGACCGCAGGTTTCAAACCAGCTTGCGTATTTTTCTTTATATATCAGCAGTGCTTCTTCGGTTTTTCCCTCTGCGTGTAGTATCTTTGCGCGCATATTCCACGCGCTCAGACGAAAACTTTCATCTGTGCAACCGTCAAGAATCTTCTCACATATCGAAATAAACTCATCTTTGTGAGAAAGTAACACTTCAGGGTCATTATCCGCACTACCACCGCAAATTTCCCACATATAATAATGCATTACTCGGTAATCATTGGGATGCTCACGGTACGCTTTTATAATAACCTCTCGTGCTTTTCGGAAATCCATATGTCTGTACTTCAGATAAAGCGCGATCAAATCATTTATCTCGGCTTGAATTCTCTCGCGGTCATAGTCCATAAGCTCATCGAGAGTAACGCCGAAATAGTAAGCTAACGGCTGTAACAAAGTAATATCCGGATAAGTGTCACCTCGTTCCCATTTACTTACTGCGGCGCAAGTAACATTCATTGCCTCTGCAAGCTGTTCTTGAGTTATGCTGGCGGCGTTGCGTAATCTTTTTATATTTGTACCGATATTCATCTTCATAAACAGTACCTCCGTTTAAGATAAATAATGAGCCGACGTCTGCTTCTGTGTATAATTATAGCATAAGAATATTTTCAGTAAAGGTATTATCAGTAAATGCCGTGTTAACCACAAGTTGAAAAAATATATTGTAAGTACATACAACAATTCAAAAACGCACCCGAGGTATAAAAACGGGTGCGATATTTGTTATTATTTTTCGTTAAGCTTTGTTCTTAACTCCATACATTGTTCGGCAAAGCGGCGGATGGAATAGTTATCGTATGGCGAGATGCCTACGCTGAAGGTATCGTTAATAGGATTTTTGAGATATTCGGGAATCCCGCTTTCGCCCAACAGCGCACCCATAAACGAGCCCACCGTAGCACCGTTGCAATCCGTATCATAACCGCATTCAACAGCAACCGAAACTGCCTCTGCAAAATCGCCTTTTGCCCAAAGAATTGCGCCGATACATATTGCCGCGTTATTAAGAGTATGCACCCAATTATAACGGGAAGCGTTTTTAACCAGTTTTTCTATTAATTCTTCTCTTGAGCAAGCATTTTTCGCTATATTGCGGGCGTTAAGAGCTTCCTCGTAAAAGCGGCTCTTTTGGGGAACGACAGAAAGTGCCGCAGCAAAGCACTTGTCAATATCCTTTTGGGTAAATGCCGCGCTTATAAGGGCGGAAAAGAACATTGCGCCGTAAACGCCGTTTTTAACGTGGGAAAAGGAAGCGTCCTCATAAGCAAGCTTTGCGGCAAGGCGGGGCATTCCTGCGGCGGCATAAGCATATCCGTCCACACGGATCTGGGCGCCGATAAACTCGCGGTAAGGATTCATATAAGTGTTTACCTTTGCCGCTTTTAATTTTTCAAGTGCATTCTCCGGTCTGCCCCAAGGACCGAAATCATCAACGGAAACAAAGTTGAGATACGCCTGAGTCTCCGCCGTACAGATATACCGTATTGGCAGAGTATACGCCCAATGACTTCCCACGTCATAGGAATCAAAGGAATAGCCCTTGCTTTCCATAAGCTTGTATGCGATAACGGTGAAACGGGTATCGTCATCAAGGGGCATGCCCTTTATATGCTCGGATGTTGCCGCGCCGTCATTACGCTTTTCTCCGCTTACAGTGGGAATATAATAACGGGCGGGATATGTACCTGCACCTTTTATCCAGTTGATGATATCAGCACTTTTCCAACCTTCAACAGGCTGACCCATGGCACAGCCGATACATCTTCCAAGCCACGCGCCGTGGAAAAATTCAAAAGGAAGATGTGTATAATCATCGACAAGGGTGCAACCGCTCTCCCGAAGGATATCCTCATATTCATCGGGCTCAACGTATGGATAATCTTCTCTTTGAGGGAGAGAACACATTTTTGCGTACAGCACCTTTAGCTTTTCAATATCGCCGCCGCAAGCTGTTATTTCTTGGTTTACGCAAGCTATATCTATTTGCTTGCCTTCTTCGTATAGCTGGTCCGCCTCTTCCCGAAGAAGTATCTCGGTAGTATTATATCCTGCCATAAAAAGCTCCTTTCACACCGAATAACAGTCTGCAAATCCGGTTTCCAAATATTGCCGCAGTGTCTTTTCAAACTCAATTTCCATTTGTTCATCCGAAAGCCAATCGTGTACAACGGGAAAGCTTGCAACAAGATTCATTCTGTGCCAAGATGGTTTGCCCCAATAACCCACGAATTCGGAAGCGGTTTTCATCACATTCACGCAGGTCTGTCTTGTTATTCTGCCCGAAAAATATTCATTGCCCAAAAACAGACGGAGTCGCGTGCAAATGCTTTCAATATCAATGCTTTTTTCCCCACAATATCCGTACAAGTAAGCAACTGCGTTTTTTATATCGTCTCCCATAAAAGACATATCAAGAGTGGCGGCAGTTAACGTTTCTTCTGTTTCCAAAAGCTCGTTTATCCAACGCAGATACTCATATTCAATTCCACCTTTTAATAACAAAAGCTGAAAATATGCGTCTTCATACGTCATATACAAATACCTCCCTCTTGTTTATTGTAAATATTATACAACATTGAAAGATGTAAATCAACATATTTTTCTGTGGGTAAAACCAATATAAGCCGTGATACCGTCTTGAAAAAAGGATATGTCCGTGGTATAATTCAAATAAGACAAGTTTTA
>JAZSIT010000009.1:0-3608 GCA_045533895.1 Eubacteriales bacterium | reverse complement strand
CGGTACGAAGTACACATTTTTTCTTATCGCCAGTGTACCGATATTACGCAGTGTCATTCCCAATGCATCGTTGGTTGCGAGGGCGATGAGCACCGGTGCACGGTTACGGAAAAATATTTTTGCTGTCATCGTGACCGTAGTATCGGTTATACTGTTTGCAATCTTCGCCAAAGTATTTCCGGTACAGGGACAGATTACCAACAGATCGTATTTTTGAGGAGTGATAATTTCCTCTGCATCTTTTATTGTTGATATTACTTTCTTTCCGCACAGTGCTTCCATTGTATCCTTCAGCTTCTCCTTTGTTCCGAACCTCGTATCGGTGTCACGGACAATTTCCGAAATAACGGGAGTAATATCGTGTCCGGATTCACAAAGGCATCTTAACACTTTAAGTGCATTGGCGTGGTTGCAAAAGGAACCGCATACGGCAAATACTATTTTCAAAATATCACCTCCTTTTCTTTAAGAAGGGATATTACCGTGTCGTAAATTATCCTTCCTGCGGTATAAGGTGATGTTTTTCCGGGAACTGCCAGCGCGTGTATTGCCGTTATTCCGATACTTTTAGCATATTCAAAATCTGTACCTCCGGGACGGGACGCAAGATCAATTATCACACAATCCTTTTTCGCGGCATTAAGCTGCGGTTTTTCGATGACGGGTGCAGGTACGGTGTTAAAGACTAAATCCGCTTTTCTCATGAGTCCCGTAAGAGATGAAAAATCCACTGCGTCTGCGCCGAAAATTTTCAAACACTCACGGTCCGTCTTTTTTCTGGCAACTACGGTTATATTTGCGTTTAACCCTTTCAACAACGGTATTAATGCTTTTGCAATTCTTCCGCTGCCCAACACCACACAATTACTTCCGCGCAAAGAGAACCTTGTTTTTTCAATTGCGGTCATTAACGCTCCTTCTGCTGTAAGGTAAGCGTTTTGGTATTGAAAAAACTCGTCATCATTATAATCAACAGAGTTAACGAATCTGTTTTTGATTATTTCGGGAAGAACGCCGCCGCATATAACGGTGTCGCAAGGCAAAATATCGGTTAAATACTCGAGGCTTATCTTTTTGTCTGTAAAGGGAGCGTTTACATTCATTCCGTCTGCAGAGCAGGGTATACCAAGCAGAATTATTTGGCTTTGTGACAACGCATTTAATAGGTCGTTGCAATATATAATATCTTGTGTGTCCGGTGAATTAAAGCAACCGTAACAAAAAACAGAAAAGTCTTTGGAAAAAAGCTTTGCGGCGGTAAATAAACGCATATCACCGCCTAAAACAGTTATTCTTTTGTTTTCCGACATAAAACCCTCCTTTGTCTTTTTACCAGTTTATGACAAAAGGAGGGTTTGTGATTTTGTTTTATTTGATTATCCGTATGGGAGATTTTGTTATTATATCACCGCTTGCGCTGAAGGAATCGGGGTTGTTTTCGGATATTTCAGTGGGTGCGACGCAATATTTTTTTGCAATACTCCATAAGCTGTCGTTTACGGCAGGGTAGCAGAATATAAGGCAGCCCACCTTTTCTTGGAAACCTTCGTTGACCGTGATATCCGTTACCGCCGACAACGCTACCGTGTTTTCGGTCTCTATTTCACAGTGAAGCATTAATCTTATGTCTATACTGCCGTCAGAAGCTAAATTAGCGTCGGATTCGAATATTTCACAATCACATTCCCAAAAATCGTGTTTAATGTTTTCGTGGGAAATTCTTTCCGAAAATTCTCCGGTTAAATCTAAGCTATCGTATCCGCTTTCGGTCTTTCCGAGAACCGAAACAACGTAAACACCGTTAAGATATACGCCGTCTTCCGTAGCTTTCAGTCTGCAGTCTCCGATTTTTGTTGTATGGTCCAGTATCTCAGTAAATCTCACTTTATCTGCAGGAAAACGGTTTTCCACCGAAAAAACTCTTGAAAATTCTTCGCCGTCTTCAAGGGAAACAAACTTTTCCTTTTTCGGCAAGCTTTCCGCTCCTGCGATAAAAGCATCCACTGCATATTCTGCTGTAATTCTTTCTTTTACATTTAACGTTACCTTTATGGTGTACGCAAGCTCTAACACTCTGTTTTCTCCGTAAGCGTCAACCTCAACACCAACCACGCTTTCCTCTATACGAGCATACGCATCTGCTTTTGTATTTTCGTTTATTGTTATATCGTCAATTACCATTTCGGCAGGAAAGGTTTTGGTTGACATAATATACTTCTCTCTGTTTTCTTCGCCGCAATAGAGAGTTTTGCAGGTGACTTTTGTTTTAAGTACTAATCTGTTTTCGTTGACCGTGCATTCGGGTTTTTCTACCGATACATGTGTCATTACAGCATCGTCTATAGGAACTTGTTTTTCGGACAACGTATAGCTTTCATTAAAATCAAATTGATATTCCTTGCCGTTTTCGGTTTCCTCCCAACTTATTACTTCTTTCTGTGTAAAAACGTTATCGGGAAGGGAAACGGTATCCGTTATTAAAGCCTTTTTAATGCTTTTTACCGATACGGTAAGAACGCTCTTGGTACGCACGGCAAGCTTTCGCGGGTTTATTAGCTTACAGCCAATGCGTTTTACTTTAATTTTAACTGCCGTTTCATTTTCGATTCCGGCGTCCTTAATGTCAATTTTTTCACTGAAAGGTACCGAAAAAGCGGCGTAGGACAGAGAAGCATTATAATCGCTTTCATATAGCATGTTATAAACGTATGTCCCTTCAACAGTGCATTTGTCTCCGTTTACGGTTTTATTTTCGATATATGGTGTAGCATCCATACGTATTATTCTTGAAATATCCGGACAGTAATCAGGCAGGGAAAGTTCTTTTTCACTTTCTCTGTCAATATCTCCGCAGAAAACGTTTCTGAATATCGGTATCTCTCTTTGGAAAAGCTCCATAAGTAATTTTCCTTTCGTTTTTTAATTACTATATATTTATGCTGTGGTCTTTCCTTTTAGTACCGCATCATACATATAATGCATAAAATGCTATTGAGAGGTGATCTTATGAAGATTAACTTTAAGCTGAAAGCGGCAGGAGGGTGTATTGTAGCTTTCGGTATAGGTATTATAACGGCGTGTCTGTTGCCTTGGGCGGCGGTAAGTTTCGCCGTGGCAGTGGTTGCAGTCGCCGCAGGAATATTACTGTTTATTAATTAGGAGGAAAGGTTTTGAAGATTATAGTGTTCCGCTCGCCCAAAATATTACGACCCTTAATGCGCAGATTTTTCCGTAATAAAAAATAACATTAAAAAAATCGTAAAGTATTCGTAAAAAAGTACTTGACAAACTGCCTGCGGTGTGATAGAATAACCAAGCTGTCGGCGAGAGCCGAGTCAAAAAGCGGTTCTTCTATGTGGGCCATTAGCTCAGTTGGTTAGAGCAACCGGCTCATAACCGGTCGGTCCGGGGTTCGAGTCCCTGATGGCCCACCACACAAATGTATATGCTGATGTGGCACAGTAGGTAGCGCACATCCTTGGTAAGGATGAGGTCACGGGTTCGACTCCCGTCATCAGCTCCAAAAACTCATTTCATAATGGAATGAGTTTTTTATTTTTGTAAAATTTTGTTTAATATCCTCGAACCGTATTGACAAACCCAACATT
>JAZSIT010000044.1:0-6259 GCA_045533895.1 Eubacteriales bacterium | reverse complement strand
AACAACCCCATGGTTGGTGCTACCGTTGCTTGCGCAGTTGCAGTTGAAGAGGCAATGAAATAAGAGAAAATCACTCATAAATATCAAAAAGGCACGAAATGTCGTGCCTTTTTCTTATATATTGAATTGTTCTTTGAATTCTTCTTTAATTAATATTACCTTTTCAGTAACTTCGGCGGGAGTGACTTCGGTCAACTTGCAATCAACACACTCATACTGCTTGTGGTGAATCGTTTTTTTATCCTCGCTTATCCAAATACGGTGAAGCGTTATCGGCTCGCATGAACGCGGCAAAAGTACGAAGTTTCTGAAAATCAGTGCATCTTTTGGATACGTAAGCATACGGAAAGCATCGCAAATATCCAAAGATGAGGAAACAAAGTTGAAAGCGGCGACTGTGAGTAAAACAAATCGAGCAGCAGGAATAAAAACAGATAAAATCGCCGGAATTATCGATAAAATTGTAAACGGAAACAACGTAAACATAAGCCAACTGCGCTTTTTCCACACACTGAATTCGGGCATCACGTAAGCAGAAGGTTTTTCGACTGTAAGTATTCCGTAAGGAAATAAGCATAGACGTTCCACTTTTCGCTCGGTAAGCAGACAATGAAGAATATGGCAAGCCTCGTGGACTATCAAGTGAAATAATGCAATTACTGCGACCACAATTAAATTATCGTATTGAATAAAATCTCCGGTCAGTAAAACGAGTACAAATGTTATTAAAGCAATGGACAGAACGGTATAATACAGCCATTTGGAACGCTTTTTATTTTTGAACAGATCTGCGTTGTCAAAAAAGCAGGATTCGCGCTCGCATAGGTCGATTTCGTTTTTGAAAAAGTGAATTTTCATTTATCGGAAAAACCTTTCTTCGCAATAACGCTGTTGCGGTACTCTTTTTCCTCTGTCACTTCGCGTATAACGGTTATAAAATCGGGCAGAGTAAAGGCTTGTTCTTCGCTTTCTAATTCAATCTCCAAAAGCGCATGAATATACTCTGCACCGAAATCATCAAGTTCAAAATCAAGACCGCCGAAGGGGATTATATATCGTGTCTTTTTGACAGAAATCCGTTGTGGGTCTGCACTTTTTAATAATTCATTATATTCCTCTGCGGTGACTTCCCTTTCGTTTTCAATGCGTGTGATATCGGTAACAGAGGTTTTTACGGTGTGAGTATAAACTGTGTTGCCGTCCGCCGTTCTCGCGCGTACGCGACCCTTGGGAAGCAGATAAGTCTGTTCTATGCTGCTGAATTCAAATTTTGAAAGCATGCATTCATCGGGACGCAGAATAAGAAATTTTCGTTCTATCTCAAACATATAACCACCTGAAAAATAAGCGGTCGCTATTGCGGCCGCTTTCAATATTTTGATTAACCGCGATCTGTAAAGACGGGTTTTTCTTCGCTTTCATTCTGCTTTTCGGGATCCTCGTCGGGATGATCAGTGTAATATGCATCGGCAACGTGTTTTTTAACAGCGGGCCAAGCGCAAAAAGCAGATATATATGTCAGCAAAGCAATGAAAATGAGGAGCGGTAGTAAAATACTTACCGAAACAAAAATACCGGATGCAAAGAAATAATATTCTGCTACCAGCAAGATAACGGTAGCAATCATCGCGACAACGTTGCGTTTGAAGTTGATGGTGACAAAATAAAGCGAGTTTTTAAGAATTTGTTTAAGCTTAAGATCGAAAGTGACCATCTGTAAGTAGATATAAAATCTCATTACAAAATAAACAAACACCAGAAATATGGAGAAAACGTAGAGGAAAAGATAAAATGTACTTTGACCTGCATTTGCGTTGTAAGCAATAATATCGTAAACCAGCAGGAAAATTAAAGCAAGGTCAACAACGCCGAACAAAGTGGCTTGCTTCCAGTTGCGTTTTACGGAATCCCAATAAGTGCTCCATACAAAGTTGCAGTCACCTCTGGCAAGGTTGCGGCAAACAGTAGTAAGTCCCGCGCAGGAAACGCCGAATGTAAATACGGACAGTGCGCCGATACAGAATAAAACAATAGTAGTCGTGTTGTGAACAGAAGTCGAAGTAACAGATCCGCTTAAAGTGAGTAATGCAGAAACCATAGGACTTCCGCTATATTGGGAAACACCATAATAAAGAGGATATATGGCGTCCGCAGGGAGATTAATATCGGTCATCAAAGGAAAGGCGATGACAAAGCATATTATTGAAATATTTGTGAGTAAAAACAGAAGGTTTGCAACGGTCAACTTTGAAAGACCGTTCCAAAGAGAAGAAAAGAAGTGACCGAACCCAAAAGGCGTGTGCTTTTTCGCATCTTCTTTGGAATAACCTTTGTTTTTGCGGTTTTTACCGCCGGTAAAGAAATTGTAAATATAGTTTTTAGCCAAAATTTATACCTCTTTGATTTTAAGCGCGGGGGTGGAATTTCATATATCCGTTATTAAGCTTGTTTTTGATAAGCTGCGCATAACGCATTGTCGAGGAAATATCGGAGTGACCGAGAATCTCCTGAATATCATGTATATCTGCGCCATTTTCCAAAAGATGGGCTGCGAAGGAATGACGAAGAGTGTGGGGCGTGATATCCTTTTTGATTTTTGCGCTTTCTGCATAAGACTTAAGAATTTTCCAAAAACCCTGTCTTGTCATACGTTCACCTTGAACGTTGACGAACAAAGCATTTTCATCGGGATGGAGAACCAAAAGCTTACGTGCACTGTCAACATATACGGCGAGGGCGCGGAGCGCAAGCGGATAAAGAGAAACAAAACGTTCCTTATCACCTGTTCCGCAACGTACAAAGGAAAGCTGGAAATTGACATCTTCAACATTCAAAGAAACAAGCTCGGAAACCTTAATTCCTGTTGCATAAAGCAGCTCCAACATAGCTTTGTCGCGCTTGCCCTTTGTATCCGATACGTCGGGCTGTGCAAGCAGAGATTCAATTTCCTTGGAAGTAAGAACCTGCGGTCCTTTTTTTTCGATTTTATCGTTGGGAATCTCGCGGGCCGGGTTATGCTCAACGACTCCGGCGGAAATAAGATACTGGAACAGGGAACGCAAAGCGGACAGTGAGCGACTGACGGAAGCGGGAGACAATCCCATGTTGTTGAGATAAACTTTATAAGAAGAAATATCTTCAACAGAAACTACAGAAAAATCGCTCAGCTTGCTTTTAGAAGCGTACTCCAAGAATTTGTTAAGATCCCGTATGTAAGCCTGAAGAGTGTTGTCAGAAGACTTTTTGACATTCTTCAGATATTTAATGTATTCAGTATATTGAGAAGTCATCATGTCTTTTACAACGTCCATTGGAAGGAACCTCTTAAACGATTATTTTAACATCAGTGAAATCAGAAAAGAAAAAAGCAATGACAAAATAACATAAGCAACAAAACATGAGCAGTATATTAGAGTGGGTTTAAGTTTGAGCTTATTGTTGTCACAAGGCACGAAATATAAAGGAAGTGCGGCGCAAAATACATCTGCAATTATCTGTAAAGCTAAAAGCAAAGCTGTGATGACGGAAGATAACGCACCGGAACCGTATACCAAAAGACGAATACATATTCCGGTATAAGTTCCAATGAACACCGTAAACAGAAAAGAAACCGGATAACGCAAAAAAGTGAAACCGCAAACAAGGTAAAAAAGGGCGAAAAAACAACGCTCCGCACAAAGGAAAGTTGCATCGTTAACGGTAACAGAAAGCAGAAAAGAAGAGCTGTCCAGCTTTAACTTGCCGGGAACGAGCGCGGAACCGAGAAGCGTTGATAACAAATATAAAGCGAAAACGAACAGAAAAAAGCCCGTATTAACTTTTCGCGTCTTTTTAGTATTTTCAAAAGCGGTGTTATTTTCCGAAAAAACAGGAACCGGCAAAAGATAATTATCGGCATTCATAGAAGCATCTCCTCCCGAAACATTGGTATGCAAAAGAGAGAAGAAATATGCCGCAGCCAGCATTATCATCAACTGTAAATATAATAATACAATTTACATAATTTTTCAAGACCTTTTTATATTCTTTTTCCAAAATTGTTGATTATGACAATGAATTATGTGAACACAATTATGTAAACCTATCAAACCTGCCCATTATATGGGGCGTTTTTATTAACCTGAATCAAGATATAGTTCGAGGTTACTTTTTTAGTTTTAATCAACATAATTCCGCCCGTCATTTTGCACAATCGCTTTTGTCGCAACATTTTTCTGTTTTAACAACAAAAAAGTGTGTACCCAGCAAAGGGTACACACGATATATTGTGTTTATATTAAGCAAGCAGTAATAATACCGGTATCGTCAACACGCATAAGAGTGTAGAAATGAGCACGGCATCAGCCGCAGACTTCTGACCCGAACCGTAAACCTCGGATAGGTTGAGTACAACACTTGCCGTAGGGCATGCAGATAAAATAAAAAATGAAGTCTTGAATCCATAGTCAAGAGGAAGAAATCTGACAAGCAAAAAACCTGCCAGTGGAAACAGCACAAGTTTAACAGCAGAAGATATGTATGCGTGTTTATCCTTAAACAGTTCCCCTGCCCTGACAGTTGCCAATCTCATGCCCAGAATAAGCATGCACAAAGGAGTTGACATACGTCCCAAGACAGAAACTGCATTTTCTACGGTTCCCGGCAATTTAATTCCCAGTACAAACAGCGGGAGGGAAAAACACAGAGCCAGAACCGGTGGGTTAAGAATTATCTTTTTGATACTCATATACTTTTTATCTCCGGTAAGGAACATTGAGCCCACTGTCCAGGAGATAATATTCATACCAACAATAAATACTGCGGAATAAGCGACCGCCTCCGGATTGTTGGGAAGCAGAGCTTCAAGTAACGGAACACCGAAAAATCCCACATTACCAAGTACGGAGGCTACGGCGCAAACGCGATAGCGCGGGTCTGAAGCTTTTCGCTTGAACACTAGCCACACAATAAACAGTACGGCAATTTCAAGAACGAATGAAAGCAGCAACATCAACCCGAGGTTTTTAAGCAGATTAACAGAAAAATCCACGCTGTTAAAGGAATAGATAGACAGCGCAGGGCTGCAAACATACAGCAGGACCTTGGCAAAAGATGATATGTGCGTGTGATCAATAAGTCTTGTCTTTACAAAGATAAAGCCGGGTATAGCGTATGCCAGCATTACCAGCACATTAAGCGCAGTAGTAGAAAATTCCATAATTAAACGTAGTAAACGTAATCTGTTTTTCTCTCTTTTACTGCGGGCATGTCCCCTTCGGGATAGCCAAGTATACAGCACCCTACGCCAATATAACCTTCGAGGCCAAGCTTATCAAGGAGTTGTTTGCCGTACTCGCTCTCAAACATTTCTTTGCATCTGTGTATCCAACAGCTTCCAAGGCCTATGGACGCTGCGGCATTAAGCATATTTCCGATAGCAAGCGATCCGTCTTCAAGGTTAGTGTATATACCTTCTTTTACCAGAACGCAAACCACCGTAGGTGCGCCGTAAAAGGGGTCGCCCTCTCTGTTCATAAAGGAAGCGTTAAGGGAAGAAAGCTCGTCTCTTGTCTTTTTATCCTGTACCGCGATGAATACAGGAGTCTGTCTGTTCATGCCGGTGGGCGCAAATTTTCCCGCCTCAAGTACAGCATCAAGCTCTTCTTTTGTAATCTGCTCCGATTTATATGAGCGCACACTTACTCTGTTTTTAAGTGTATATAATGTCTCGTTCATAGAGTTTTCCCCTTAAAAAATAATGAAAGTTCCGAAAAATTCAGGGCGGTGAAAATCAGGTTTTTCCCACGTAATAGGCGACCAGCTTCCAAAATGAGGAATTTCAGTCTCGTCACCGCATTTATAGAAATTACCCTTAAATGAGTAACCATTACCGAATACACAGTCTCCAAATAACTCTTCAATAAAAGAGAATGTAAATTCGACCTCAACAGACCAGTAACCGTCTTTTTTCTCGGTGACAATAACCGGAATTTCGGAAACAATTTCATGTATGGGAGTTTTGTTCTTTCTGTCAGTACGGATTGCAGAAAGATAAGCGCCCGCGGAATTCATTTCAAAATTCATATATAAAGGAGATTTGTTGTTAAAAGAAACAAAAAACTCAAGGCAACTGTCGGTATAAACGGGATCGCCGTATTGAGAATACCGTGTAAGAGGTTCCTTTTCAAAAGCTGTCATTTTAAGAGCAAATCCCTTACCGTTAATTAAAGCGAGCTGTGCGTATGCTTTTGGAGTATACTCATTACCCCAAGTGTATGAG
>JAZSIT010000078.1:0-8432 GCA_045533895.1 Eubacteriales bacterium | reverse complement strand
TTGCTCACGCGTTACTCACCCGTCCGCCACTGAAAGCATAACCAAAGCTATACTTCCCGTTCGACTTGAATGTGTTATGCACGCCGCCAGCGTTAATCCTGAGCCAGGATCAAACTCTCTAAAAAATTGTATATCTCTTCTTCATTCCCTAAAAAATGAAGCTGATACCTTTTTCAGAGCTAATTTGTCTTAGCTTCTCTTTACTTCTTGAGTTTCTTTCTTTTCAAAGTGTTTTAACGAGATTCCTCTGCACTTTTCAGTGCTCATAAGAAATTTCTTTGTTGTTCAATTTTCAATGACCAAGACCAACCGCTCCTGCGGTCAGCTTGTCTATTATACTACATACTTTCTTTTTTGTCAAGGGCTTTTTTAAAGTTTTTTTCGGTTTTTTCATTTTATATCGAAAAAAGCTAATAATAAACTTACAAATTTAAAATCATTAGGTCTGCATCGTGGTATTCTTTTCCAATTTTAAAGAATCTATTATACACACCAATTCTTTTGAATCCAAATTTTTTGTATAAAGCAATCGCTCTCTCATTATCGCTTCTGACTTCAAGATAGATAATTTCTATACCGGATTGTTTAGAAAAATTAATTAACATACTCATAAGGTTTGAACCTATTCCACGCGACCAATAATCTTTAAGAATAGTGACCGAAAGCTCTGCTCTATGACTGTAACGCGCTACCCTATTGCGCTCGATGATAGCGTTGCCAACAACCTTCTCACCGTCAAGAGCTAAAAGCATAATATCATTTTTATTTCTGCGAAACCTTTCGATAAATTTCGATTCTTTTTCCTCGGATATACGGAAGGTGTCTTGTCCAAACGACAGATTATCCGTTTCCGCTCCCACACATGCGATATGCTCAAGAAGCGCTAACGCGTCCTTAGCTTCTGCCTCGCGATAAATTATGTCCACTTTACTTCTCCCGATAAATTTTAATACAATTCTATCATTATATTTATTAAAAATCAAGTTAAAATTTAATTATAGTTTAAAAACATTTTGGTAGAAATTGTTTGTTATAATTAAACGAATGAAAGACACAATAATAACAGAGTCAAGAAGCTGAGAGCCGCAAAGTTCAAAGCTTCTGCGGCTCGATAATATAGATTTTAAAAAGAATAATCAGGAGATTTTAATCTTATGTCTAAGAGTAAGGTAAATGTACCCGAAGCAAGAGCTGCCCTTGATAAGTTCAAGATGGAAGCAGCAAACGAAGTTGGCGTTAACCTTAAGCAGGGTTATAACGGTGACATCACTGCACGTCAGGCAGGAAGCATTGGCGGTCAGATGGTAAAGAAGATGGTTGAGTCTTACGAGAACTCCATCAAAAACAACGGCTAATTTAAATCCGCTGTAATTGCCATTTTGGAACGGGCGTAATGACCGTTTCTACACTCCTTTCCGAAATTAAAAGAACTCCCGTCATGTTGATTTGGCGGGAGTTTTTCTGTTGTGATATCACTGTCCGTCAGGCAGGAAGCATTGGCGGTCAGATACGGGCAAATACAAGGGTAAACCCAAACGGTTCTTGCTTGGCAATTTCTCCGCATTCTTCGTCAGGATTTTTGTCAAATACACCTGTATTATCCGCAAACCCTTCCTTGACTTCGAATAAATTTCCGTCACAATAACTGCTACGCCCCCTGCGGGCGTTTCATTTACCCTTGCATTTACCCTCAAAGATGGTTGAGTCTTACGAGAACTCCATCAAAAACAACGGCTAATTTAAATCCGCTGTAATTGCCATTTTGAAACGGGCGGAATGACCGTTTCTACACTCCTTTCCTAAAGCAAAAATCCGCGGTATGCTGTGCTTCCGCGGAAAAGGCCTCGCCCTATTGGAGCGAGGTCTTTCATACTTTAATATATAATTAAACTATTACTTATAATACTCTTTTCTTTCTGATGACAAACCAGAACAAAGCGAATCCACCGCCGCCTGATACTGCAACAGATGATATAACAATTGCGCTAATAGCACCCGCGCCGAGTCCGTCATCGTCCTCATCGGGATCAACGGGAGGTTGTGGCTCGGTATCGGTGCCGGGATATGCCGGATCAGTTCCGGAATCAACCGTACTCATCTGATAGTTGCAAGTATCGCATCTACCGTCGCTGTTGCCGTCGTCGTGAGTTGCTTTGTCAAGCTCCTGACCTTCACAGTCCGTGCAATCGTGCCAGTGATGCGTTGTATTGCTCGTCCACTCGCTTTCAGCGTTATGAGTGTGGTTAAGTTGTGCCGCCATCTGATATCCGCAATCAGTACAAACCTGTGCTTCGTCCTCGGTTGCCGCAGGGATGTTCGGATTGTGCGACTGAATTTCATCGTGTTCGCCACAACCATTTACGGTACATACGTGAGCATGACCGCTTGCATCTTTGTAATCACAAGCCGCATCGAAGGTGTGCGCCGCGTAGTCGCCGTAAGACTTTTCACAGATCGTGCAAACGGCAAGCGTCGTGCAAGTAGCTGTACCGCCCGAGCAATTTTCAAGCGTTTCGCCGCAGCCGTAATCACATACGTGGTCGTTATCCGTATCACTGTCTGCGTGAGTACCAATATCAGCCTTTCCGCACTCATCGCATGCATGATTCGTATCGTTATCATAGCATCCATCATCTGCTATCTGTCCGCAACCGTTGTCGCAAAGATGGTTGTTATCATTGCCATCGATATGGGCGGTAACGTTATCCTCTCCGCACTCATCACACCTGTGGTTTGTGTCGGTGTTGACATCGTGGCAACCGTCATCGGCTACCTGTCCGCAACCGTAATCGCAGAGGTGGTTGTTGTCAACTCCGTCAGAGTGCTCACCCATTCCTATAGCACCGCATTCATCGCAAGCATGGTCTGTATTATCGTCGTAGCATACTTCGTCTGCTATTGTTCCACAACCTTTATCACAGAGGTGATTATTATCATTACCGTCGATATGCTCAAATGGAACGGTTACACTCGCATCAACAAAGTTGAGTACGATAGTATTTGTTAAAGCATCTGTAAGTCCACTTCCGCTGATTTCAAAATCAGCGATCTTATCTTCACAGGCATGCTTCACGTCAAACGTAACGTTTAAAACGATCTGCTCATCCGTGATGTTAGAAAGCGAAATAATAGAAAATTTCAATATGCCGTCAGAAACATTCTTATCGTTTATGTTAAAGAACGTAGGGGAAAATCCCTTTTCTGCTGAGCTATATATTAAATAATTCGTATTAAACTTCAATACGAAGTCGCCTGCACCGAGTTTTGAATCCTTGTCAAGCTTAATCGTTAGCGTAACCTTGTCGGTAGCTGCATTATATGCTGTTTGCAAGGTCATGCTCGGTGCATCTTCAGTATAAGTTTCATCAAATGCGATGTTTGCCGCAGTTGTATAACCACTACAGGATATCGGATTCAACGCCAAATCGTAAAATTCGGTTACCGCCATTTTAATGGTTGATTTTTCAGATACATTTTTCAGTGTTTTAAATTTTACGGTTATAAGATTTGTATTGTTCTTATATTCCGTTCCAACGAAGGAAACATACACCGAGCCTGAAAGGCCCGTGTTTACATCAACGATTTTATTGTCGCAAAAAGCTCCGTTTGTAACACCCACAACCTCGAAAAGTTCGGGATCATAGTTTATAGAGAATGAGCCGGATGCGATTTGATAAGTACTGAGCCTGTAAGAGATTTCAAATTCTTCTCCAACCGATGTTGAAACGGACGAGGAAGAATATATGCTACAGGTTTTCGTGGTTACAGTTTCTGCGACCTTGAAAGCACATCTTGAACCATTTACTGTTATAGGCTGTAATGAGGAGTCATACGCTTCGTTTACAACGATGTCAAAATAGGTGTTACCCACCTCGGCATCCGAAAGAACCGTATATCTGAAATAAAATAATTGTGTTTTTTCGGCTTTACCCTTGCCGTCAAAAATGTAGGAAAATTGCACGCTTGATTCGCTCACTGATTTGTCATTAAGCAAAGACGACACCGTGTTATAGACATAACCGCTTTCTACCTTTACTTTATCCGCATCGTAATGAACCGTTACGCTCAAAGTGGATATGGATTCGAGCGAGTCAATATATACGTAGCAATATCCCGTATTTCCTTGCTTTACCGATGCGCTTGTCGTGGCGGTTATCTGCGTATCCGTGATTTCAGCTGCGGATACCGATATCCAGCCAAACGGCATAATCAGTAAAGCAAGGGCTAATACGAGGGTAAGGAGAAAAGCACAGCTTTTAGCTTTTCTCATAGACGTTCTCCTTTTTCGTTACATCTCCAACGTGCTAACATTTCCGTTGATGTACTGTAAGATGCGAAGAGCTTCGGAGCTGTTCAGAACGCCATCACCGTTAAGGTCTGCGCGCTTAAACTCGTCATCAGAGAGGATAAGGTCACCGTTAATGCACTGCATAAGCATAAGAGCATCCTTGGTAGTTACAACACCGTCACCGTCAACGTCACCCTTGCGAGAGATTGCGGAAGCATCCTTCACAATAACCGTGTAAGGGGTTTCTGCGCTACCCTTGTTGATAGTGTTTCTTCCGTCGGTAGCAATGATATAATATTCAATGCCGTCAAGAGTCAATTCGCTACCAAAGATGGTCGCGCTGTACTTATCGCTCTGCTTTGCCATATTGAGCGACTTCCATTCTGTTGCGCCAATAGCTCTGTAATAAAGAGTAACGGTGGAGATCGCCACGTTATCACTTGCGGTACAGGAAATCACGAGGTTATTATTCATATAGCCTTGATTTACAGGCGTGTGATACATATTGGGCGCAAGGGTATCCATAGCGGTTGCCTGAACCTTGCCTGCAGGGTTGGACTCGGTGAAGTCGGTAAGAACTACCGTGTAGGTGTACCAATAGGTCTTGCCGGGTTCTGCATTCTCATCAAGGAAGGTACTATCGGAAGGAAGAAGAATTGCGGGGTTGAGCTTCACATAGTTTCCATCCTTGGAGTCTGCACGGTAGATGTTGTAGCCGAGAAGCGTGTCGTAATCGTCCTGTGCGAAGGTCAATTCAATGCCGTTATCCTTTGCTACCGCTTGAAGATTCATAGACATAGCCGCCGTGGTATCGATGGTGAACTCGTGAAGCTGATATTCGCCGAATACCGTCTTAGTCGCATCTTCTGCCGCCCAAGCATTGTTTACCTTGAGGAAGTTCTGTCCGTTTTCAATCTGTGCTTTGAGGGTGTAAGTACCTTCCCAAACGGTGTCGGAGACATATTCACCGTCAATGCGGTAATCACCGTAAGGCTCGATCGTGCCAAACGTAAGGTACGTGTCTGCGTTTACATCCATGGGACGATTGAAGGTTACACGAACCTTGATTTCCTCACGACCAATTATAGTAATAGTGTCGCCATCTCTATCGAACATTTCAACACTTACGACATAAGACCAAAGTTTGGATATATCTAAACAAGAACCATAAACATCAATCGTGGGTGTGCCAGTTGAGTCATAATATCCCTCAATTGCTTTAGAAGCATGTTCTTGATATAATGGTGAAAACTCATTGCCATTAATTTTGGATGGCGTACTTATTTTTATTGGTACAATATTCCCTACATCCTCTAATGCTACAAACCTATTGTTTTTACCCTCATTAGAAATTTTAATGTCGTGAATATACGGGCTCACTCCGCATGAGAAAACGATATTGTTTTCAAAGTTTTTGCATATGATCGAATAACCAAACGAACTATCTTTGATAAAGAAAACATTGTTATTGAAATTTGTACTATACCTATCTGAATAAGTAGTGGATTCAATACAGTTATTGTAATAGTTTACTTCACCTGATGTGCTATTTGAACATTCGAAATAATACACCATATCTGAACCAGGTTCTCTAACTTTTCCTTGATCATAAACAAGAGTATAACTATTAAAAGTGCTTGATTCAGAACAAGTACGCAGATAGGAGTTATTCACATGTGCACTCGCAGTAGAGTTATTCCTTCCGTAACCAATAACTGCATTAATCACATCTGCATAATTTATTTCTAAATTACCGTTCACTACTATACCATAAGCAAAGGTGCTATGCCGTTCCGAGGGATACATCTTTACCATATTGTCTGCCGTTCCAGCAATATTAAGAACACCATATACAATTATTGATGGGGATTGATAATAATCTCTATCATCGTAGAATTGTATTTCGCAACCTTCTTCAAATGTAACGGTAACACCTTCGGGGATTACAACATCTTGACCTACAATGTAAAGTCTATCTGCCGTATAAACGGTATCTTCTGTAATAGTGGCAGGGAGATGGAAACCACGGCTAACATTAAACTGTGCCTTTTGCTTTCCATCATCTTCATAAACTTTCTTATCTTCAGCATCAAGTCCGTTCTCGTATGTGAAACGAATATTGAAGTCTACGAGATAATCGTTAGGACAATCACCACTTACAACAATTTCAAAATACTTATCTCCCGATTCTCTTACGGAGTAAGTACCGATATCGGAAAGCTGCATCGTGGGATTTACGAAGGTGAAGTAAGGATCGGTCATCGTTTCATCACCAACTTGGCTACGATAGGTATCGATAGATACGTTTACATTAGAAGCCACACCACCGCGGTTATGGAGGGAGATGTAAAGGCGAACAGTTTCACCTGCATCGATAACGCCGTTGCCGTTGTTGTTGGAACTAATAGAGGTGCTATCGTCAATGGTGTAATCATAAAGATTAACTGCAGGCTTAGGAAACTTCGTCAATGCTTCTTTTACATCAGCAACCGTATGTGCTTTATCCGTTTCTTTAATAAAAACATTAAAGGGGTTTACCGTGCCTGTATTTACAATCTGCGATTGAATAAACTTAGTAGAATATACTTCTCTATCGGAGTAGTAAGAACGAAGAAGTGCCGCAATACCTGCAACAGTAGGAGCTGCCATGGATGTACCATTAAGGCAGGCATACTTATTGCTCGGCCAAGTAGATCCAACGCCCTCACCAACAGCATATACCTCATACTCGATGGAGTCGTAGGGGTTGTGGTCGTAGTTAGAGAAAGAGGAAAGATGATTACCGTCCTTATCGGTACTCATAACACCGATAACGTAAGGAAGGGCTGCAGGATAGGAAACACCTACATTAAGGCATTCTTTGCAAGAAAGGTCATTGCACGCGCTGTCATTACCTGCCGCTGCAACGAGAACACAGGTGTTGTATGCGTTTTCAAGTGCTTCTTCAACTGCAATAGAAATGAAAGAACCACCGAAGGACATATTGATAACCGATGCGCCGTTCATATAAGCGTACTGAATTGCTTCTGCAATATCAGAGTTATTGAAGTAACCGGAAGAGTTACCAGCCTTCAAAACCATTACCTTACTGTTGTATGCAACACCAATACCGCCCTCTTTGTTGTTTTCTGCGGCAATGATACCTGCAACATGCGTTCCGTGACCGTTGTCATCCATAGGATCGTTGTCGTTACCAACGCAGTCCCAGCCGTAAACGTCGTCGATGTAGCCGTTGCCATCATCGTCCTTGCCGTTGTCAGCAATTTCTGCGATATTGATCCAAATGTTGTTACGGAGGTCAAGGTGGTTGTAGTCAACACCTGTATCAATAACAGCAACTACAACATCGGGGCTACCGCCGGGAGCTTTTCCGTTATGAGTCCAACCGTTAGGAATGTTGGAAAGACCGAGGTTTACCTGATCGTCATAGTTGGGGTTTTTCTCGGCGTCTTCCTTAGGACCAGTCGTACCCATTATGTAGTCGTAATCAACCTTCTCAAAGCAACCAAGCTCACGAAGATAGGAAACGGTTTCAACCGTCTTGGATGCATCTCTGAGTTCAAGAGAATACCAAGAAGAGCCTTCATAGAGCTGCTCGGCAGACTTGATGTCAAGCTGAGAAAGTACGTTGGTAGTAAACTCACCGTCGTACTTAACGAGAACTACACCTTCATTGTAAGTTCCTTTTTCAGGAACAGCCTCGTTTTTGCTCGATGCCGAAAGTTGCTCGGTATTTGTATTGTTCGTGCTTCCGTTGCCTGACACAACATTATCGATAACGATATTATTTGTAGCGTTGTCGAATATAGTGTTTGCAACCTCTCCTACGCTCTGCGCACAAGAGCTGAGAAGCATACAGATGACCATTAAAAGAGATAAAAGCTTGACTACGTTTTTCATGGTGTTTCTCCTTAAAATAAAAGCAAATTAAAAAGGCGTTAACCGAAGTTAGCGCCTAAAAAACGCCAACTCCTATAGTCACCAAACCAATCCTTATGTAACGTAGCGTACAGAACGCGCTTGTACTCGCAGGATGGAATTTGCATTTTTATCAAATTCATTCCTACGAGAACGCAAAAAGGTATATTACACTCTTTTCAAAAAATAAGCCGCACTCTATACGTAAGTCGGATCGTAGCCATGT
>JAZSIT010000010.1:0-15875 GCA_045533895.1 Eubacteriales bacterium | reverse complement strand
ACGCGGATTCACCCCAAAAATACTGATGGAATGCAACGACTACGAGTGCTACAACCTGTGTTTGCTGTCAGGAGTTGCATTGGGCATCACGCTGGGAAACAACAACAGTTCTGCTTTACCGAATGTTCAGTACCTGAACATCAGTGATTTGAACGAGGTTCTTGTCACCAACCTCTACTACAAAACGGAAAAATATCATGGTGCTGTCAAGATGTTTGTAGATTTTATGAAATCCTTTGGGTGAATACAACTGAGGAACAAAGAGAATACTTGTGTGTTCCTAAGAGATACCCTCCCTGCCGTAAATGGCAAGGAGGGTGTTTTGTGATATATAGAATAGTTATTTCCCGCCGTCGACGCGTCGACGGCGGATACTATTGTCAGATTTTCGTCCGTGCCGACATCGTGCCGACCAAATAGACGGGATTACATCCACTAAAACTGAATACTTACGAATACATCCCAATCGTAAAAATGGGCAAAAAAAGACTGCTAAACCGATGTTTAGCAGTCTTTCCTTGATGGTTGCGGGAGATGGATTTGAACCACCGGTCTTGCCAAATTCTCTGCGGAGAATTTGGCTTCGGTCACCTCGCGGCTCTGACAGTCCCCCGGACTGTCATTCACTACCGCTCGGCCGTTCGCTTCGCTCACTACCTTCGAGTTATTCGCCCTTCGGGCTCATAACCGAAGGTAATAGCACAATTCTGATTTCGAAATAAGTAAAACAAAAGACACCCGATGGGTGTCTTTTGTTTTACTGGTTGCGGAGGCAGGATTTGAACCTACGACCTCCGGGTTATGAGCCCGACGAGCTACCGGACTGCTCTACTCCGCGATATTAATTGGGGCCGGTGACCGGGGGCGAACCGGTACGGGATATAATCCCACGAGATTTTAAGTCTCGGGCGTCTGCCGATTCCGCCACACCGGCTTGTCAGCCTAATTATAATAGCACAGAAAGAATATAAAGTCAAGACCAAAAGATAAAAAAGTGCCAAAAAAACTTTCGGCACTTTTCGACAGATATTATGTTTTTTGTTTTTTCTTTGTTTCAAAATAATCCCACAATTTATTAACCAGCCAGATGCCGAAGAAAGCAAAGGCTGTTCCCAGCAGGATTCCGCCCAGAATATCGGTAGGATAATGAACGTAAAGATACATACGGGAAAACGCCACAAGGGACGCCAGCACCAAAGCAGGTATTCCGATATATTTTTTCTCACGGGCAAACAGCACCACCGCCGCCTCAAAGGACGCGAGGGTATGGCCCGAGGGAAATGAAAAATCGTGGGGTTTTTCGATAAGAAGCTGAACTGCTGTATTCACGTCATAGGGGCGGACACGCGCCACCACGGGCTTGAGAAACAGATTGCCGATAAGCAGACCGCACAACAAGGCAACGCCCATCATAAGACCGGTTTTGCGTGTTTTTTTGAAAAGCAGCATTACCACGGCAATGGCGATCCAAAACCAGCCGCCGTCACCGAGAAAGGTTATGGCAGGCATAACTGCATCTAAAAATCCGCAAGACAAATGCTCGGATATCCAGTCCAGAACAGAAAGTTCAAATTGTGTCAAAGAAAACACCTCCCCCACTGCAGTTATTTTAATATATTTTCCCCTTATTGTCAATGATAATTGACAAGATGAAAAGTAAATGCTATAATCTCTGCCGTAAAGGAGAAAACACAATGGATGAATTACTCAAACAACTTTTAGATACACTTATACAACTTGCGAAAACTATCGGATTACGCCTCGCCTTCGCGCTTATACTACTGGGAGTAGGATTAAAGCTGGCAAAGGTTTTTTCCAAAAAAATCAAAAACAGCCGTGGCATGCAGAGGATAGACAAAAATGTGGCATCCTTTCTCAACAGTCTTATAAAGATATCGCTGTCCGCATCCGTACTTATCGGCTGTCTTCTTATACTGGGAGTGCCTGCCGCGTCCTTTGTTACTGCAATTGCGTCCTGCGGTCTGGCTATAGGACTTGCGCTGCAGGGATCGTTAAGCAACTTTGCCGGCGGACTTATGCTGCTTATATTCAAGCCCTTCCAGATAGGCGATTTTATTGAAGGAGCGGGATATTCCGGAACTGTTGAGGATATTACCATTCTCTATACCCACATTATCACTCCCGATAACCTGAAGGTTTCCCTGCCCAACGGAAAATTATCCGATGACGCGGTGATAAACTATACCGTAATGGGCAAGCGCAGAGCGGATATATCCGTAAACGTGCCTTATGAGTGCGACCTTAAGCTGGTGCGAAGCATACTTAACAGCGTCGCGGAAAATAATCCTTACCGTTTGAAAGACCATCCCATTACGGTTGAAATAATGAATTATGCCGACAGCGGAATTACAATGTGTGTGAGATATTACGCAGATAACGATAATTACTGGACTGCGGTATTCAAAACACGGCAGGATGTTCTTGACGCGCTAAAAGAAAACGGAATCTCTATCCCCTACAACAGAATCGATGTGGGACAGATTGAAAAAGACAAATAGCATACAAAAACGGCACGGAAATTCCGTGCCGTTTATTATTCGTGTGGGATGTCTTTTTCGGGGTCCCCGCAAAACGCAAGTTTTGTGGGGTGTCTATTTATTTTCCAGCCCAAAGGGATTCAAAAACAGTTTCTACAAGTTCGGAATCCTTGTCGGTTTCCGTTACGGTTACAACATAATTTCTGTTTCCCGCAGGGAAAATGAACATGGTCTGGTCCATTTCAACGCCGCTCATTATCATTTTGTAAGTAATCTGCGTGATAGCCAGACCTCTTTTGTTTTCGATCTGCTTTACGGAAGTACCGCTCATGCTCGCGCCTGCAGCTTCATAGGAAGACTTGACCATTTCCTCAAATTCCTGTGCGGTTATGTCTGTATAAATATTGGAAAAAGGCTCGTAAGCAAGGGTAATGTTGTTTCCCGCACCGGTTTCGTTAACTATCAAAACCACACTGCCGTCGTTGATAATCCAATTTTCGGGATAAGCGAGGGATATATCTTCGTAATTGTATGATTTGTAGCCTGCCGGAATTACATATTCCTTATCGGGTATTGTGACTGCAGACATTTCTGCATCCGAAATGGTGGCGTCGATTCTGTAGGAAAGAAAAAAGCAGGATGACAAGGAAAAACAAAGACAAAGGGCCAGTGCAAGCACTGATACTGTATTTATAACTTTTTTCATAATAAAAGCCTTTCTTTTACATTATTTCTTCTGTGCTTTGGGAGCACAAACATAAGCGATAAAACGCTTGAAGGATTCCATATCCGAGAACACGGAGCAATCTGCAAGAACATTTTTGAAGACAATGCCAATTTCACGGCGGATAACCATATCAATATTCTCGCTGTCCAGTGTGCAACGGGACTGTATCTCCTCTGCCCAGTCTGCGTGGGAAGTAGTGAGAGAATCATGGCGGAGGTCACCGCCTGCCAAAATTATCTCCTTAAGACGCGCCATCTCTTTTTCAAGACGAGCGGGAAGAACGGCAAGACCCATAACCTCGATAAGACCGATATTTTCCTTCTTGATATGGTGATACTCCGGTCTGGGATGGTGGATACCCATGGGACGGGAAGGCGAAGTTTGGTTATTGCGCAAAACTAAATCAAGACGGTACATATTTTGCTCAAAATGAGCAATAGGCGTTATGGTGTTATGTAAACCGCTTTCATCGGAGGCAATAATGTTATCCAACGGGTCGTTATATTCACGCCATTTTTCAAGAATACGTTTGGCAAGCTCGGTTATACGAGCGCGGTCGGATGAACGGAGCCGGAGAACCGACATTGGCCACTTAATTACCGAGCAAGTAACGCCGTTGAAGCGGGGGACCTCAAAATCAAAAACAGATTCAGCGCGGTCCATAGGGAAAACGTAGTTTCCGCCCTGAAAATGCTCGTGGGAAAGAATGCTTCCGCCCACTATGGGTAAGTCTGCATTGGAGCCCACGAAATAATGGGGAAATTTTTCGGTGAAATCAAACAGCTTGTCAAATATACGGTTATCTATTACCATTGCTTTGTGCTCGGTGTTAAGCACTATACAATGTTCGGGATAATAGGAATACGGTGAATACTGCATTCTCCATTTTTCGCCGGCAATATCAACGGGAATCAATCTGAGGTTTTGCCGCGCCGGATGACGCATATTTCCTGCAAAGCCCTCGTTTTCAACACAAAGAAGGCAAGCGGGATATTTGCTTTTTCCGAAATCGGCAGCAGCAGCCGCAATATCTTTTGGGTCTTTTTCAGGTTTTGAAAGGTTTACGGTTATATCCAGCGCGCCGTATTCCGTATTGGTTATCCAACGCTTGTCCCTTTCGATACGCTCGGTGCGGATATAATTGACGTCGCGGCAAAAAGCATAAAACCAATCGGTTGCCAAACGGGGCGAAACTGAATAGCACTTATCAAACTCCCACAAAACATCATAAGGTCTGGGAGTGAGAATTCCCATTACACGGGTATCAAACAAGTCCCTGCGGGTAATAGTGTCCTCAAAAATTATGCCCCTTTCGCAGGCGTAATCACAAATGTGTTCCAGTATACGATGTATGGGCGGACGGTCTGTTACCGCAACGGGCTTATACCCATCCAGCTCCAGAAGGTCCACCAATTGGTTGATTATGTAAACCTTATCGCACTCTGCAATGAGTTTCTTTTCAAGCGCGTAATCAACAAGGCAGGAAACGTAATAGTTAATCATATTCTTATTTTGCGGGGGCATTTCTGCCCCCGCACCTTTGGTATAAATTTAGTTTGAATAATTGAAAAACCTTTTGTGGGGTGTCTTTTTCGGGGTGCTTTTTCTCGGGGCGTCGAGGACGCCGTCCCCTACGAATGTGCTTTTATGAAGCGTATTTTCGGGGTCCCCGAGAATCCAAAGGATTCTTGGGGGTATTTATTTTATGCCCAGTGCATGGTTGAAGGCTTGGGGTCGCGGATGATAATATCCGAAAGGAATTTAACCGCCTTCTCAAGACCTTCTTTATTGGTCATAAAGCTGTCCTCGTGCTCGATGGAGATGATTCCGTCATAGCCGGAAAGCTTAAGATCGGATATCATCTTGCGCCAATATTCCTCGCTGTTACCGTAGCCTACAGCACGGAATACCCAAGAACGATGAAGCTCATCACCGTAATGCTTGGTATCAAGCACGCCGTTAACGGCAGTGTTATATTTATCTATGCAAGTATCCTTTGCGTGGAAATGATAGATGGCGCCGGTAAGAGCGCGGATAGCGGCAACGGGATCGATACCCTGCCATATAAGATGGGAGGGATCAAAATTTGCGCCGATAATATCACCTACCGCATTGCGGAGACGGAGGAGAGTTTCGGGATTGTATACGCAGAAGCCGGGATGCATCTCAAAAGCGATATGCTTAAGACCGTGGCTCTTACAGAATTCAGCCTCTTCCTTCCAATAAGGAATGAGTACCTCGTTCCACTGATAATCCAGAACCTCAAGATAATCCTCAGGCCAAGCACAGGTTACCCAGTTGGGGCGCTTGGATTCGGGGCAATCACCGGGACATCCGGAGAAGGTTACAACGGTATCTACGCCCAACTTTTCAGCAAGCAAAACCGCATCTCTGAAATCCTTTCTCCAAGCCTCAGCCAGTTCCTTGTTAGGGTGAACAGGGTTGCCGTGTGCAGACAGAGTCTTAATGGGCATACCGAATTCTTGGATAGTTGCTTTGAATTCTTCAAGGGCTTTTTCATCGTTAAGAAGCACCTGAGGATTGCAATGTGCCTTGCCGGGATAACCGCCGCAGCCAAGCTCAAGAGATTCTACGCCGATGGAGCGGAGATACGCAAGAGCCTCACGGAGAGACATATGTCCCAAAAGGTTGGTAAGTACGCCAAGTGTCATAACGGTAAAAACTCCTTATTTCTCTTCGTTGAAGTAATAGGGCTTGCCGGACTTTGCGGATTCATAGATACCCTCAAGTATCTGAGATACGCAGTAAGCCTGCTCGGGAAGAACAACGGGATCGTGGTCGTTTACAACTGCATCGATCCAGAGAGCAGCTTCCATATCGGAGGGAGAGCCGGAGCCAACGCCTTCATAGAAGTCTGCGCCGCCTGCGTTAAGATCGGGCTTAAGGGTGTATCTTCTGCCCTGACGGATACCGTTCATACGAACACCGTCGTTCATATCGATACCTGCTTTGGTACCGCAAAGGGTGGTGCAAGCTTCGCGGGGGTCAAGAATATTAAGAGCCCAGCTGGACTCAAGCAGTACGGTTGCGCCGTTTTCCATTACGATGAAACCGAAAGCCGCATCCTCAACGGTAAACTTTTCAGGATCCCATTCGCCCCAAGCGTTGCCGGAGGGAACTTCCTTCTTAAGCTTTTCGTATGTAGTACCAACACAGAACTTGGGCTTGTAGTTGTTCATAGACCAAAGAGTAAGGTCTAGAGCATGAGTACCGATATCGAAGAGAGGCCCGCCGACCAGCTCATATTCGTTAAGGAATACGCCCCAGGTAGGAACTTCGCGGCGACGGAGAGCGGTTGCCTTTGCGTAGTAGATATCACCAAGGTTGCCTTCGTCACATTCCTTCTTGATAAACTGAACTTCGGGACGGAAGCGGTTCTGGTAACCGATAGAAAGCTTTTTGCCGGTGCGCTTAGCGGCGTCAACCATCTTCTTTGCCTCGGTTGCGTTGATAGCCATGGGCTTTTCGCACATAACGTTCTTTCCTGCTTCAAGCGCGTCTATAGTAATGAAACTGTGGCTTCTGTTGGGAGTACAAACGTGAACTACTTCAATGGAATCATCCTTAAGAAGTTCCTTGTAATCCTCGTATACCTTTGCATCGGGAGTGCCGTAGGTCTTTGCAGCCTTCTCCGCTTTTTCTACGATGATATCGCAGAACGCAACAAGCTGTACGTTGGGAAGCTTGTGAAGAGAAGGAAGGTGTTTCTGGTTAGCGATACCGCCGCAGCCGATAACGCCGACTTTTACGATTCTGTCTGCCATAGTTTTTATTCTCCTTAAAAATAAGTTTTTTGTTTTTATTATTTTACCTCGCGGTAATATTTGTAATATGCCATTACCGTACGGGAACGGTCCACAGTACGGTCGTATCCGGTGATAACCACACCGTCAAGCGAGAGGAGCTCCCATATAGTGAGCGTATCTATCTCACCGCAGAAAACCGTATTTCCCTCGGTTATAATTTCCAAAAGTCCGTCCTTTACCGCGAAAAAGCCGCTTTTTCCGATAATAGTATCAGTATAATCGTCATGCCGCTCAAGGACACATTTTATAAGCTTATCGCTTATGCGCTCCGCCATATAGCGCTTGAATTCAACGCTTGATGTATCTTTGGGCGGACGGCGTTTCCGTGAAAAAAGTCCCATTACTTTCAGTCCTCAATAAAAAGAAGTTCTTTCATCATTTTGATAGTGTAGGCGATACCTTTTTCGCCAAGCTCGCCCTGCCATGTTTCGGAATGAGGCTCAATAGACATAACGCCGTTGTAGCCGTGCTTGCGCATAATGGAAACAAGCAACCCCCAGTTGATAGAATCCATACCTGCGGGAGGATCGTCAAATCTGCCGCCGCCGATATCAACGGTGCCCTTTACGTGCATATGGTAGAACTTATGTCCGTATTTAACAGCCTCGTCCTGCCAGCTTCTTCCGCCGATAATGGTATGGGAAGGGTCAAACTTAATACCGAGAGCGGGAAGATGATCGTGAATAATATCCCACTCGTGAGGCTTGTTGGTATATGCGTTCCAGTTGCAGTTATAGGTGCATATCTTAACGTCATCCCCTGCGTAATCCATAAGAGATTTGAAATAGTTTATGGTGGCGGTTACGTTGGAATAATAAGAAAGCTCATCGATATAATTACAGCCGGTAACGTATACGGGACAGCCTACCTTGCGGCAAAAATCTATGAGAAGGAATTCGTCCTTCTGCTCTTTTTCGTTAATGCTTCCGTCGGGGTTGATTCTGAATCTGCCCCATCTGCCAACGGAGGCAACCTTTACGCCGGTCTCCTTGCAGGCATTAACAACATCTTCGGCATTGAGAGAATATATCTCATCGCCGTTAAGACAAAATTCCACGTTGTTGAGTCCGAGACTCTTTACCCAACGGATTCCGTCGCCGTTAGGCTGATAAGAAATAATACCAAGTTCGATCATTTTTTCTTAATATCCTCCTCTGTTTCGCGCACGATAAATATGGGGCGCTTTTTGGTTTCCATATAGGTTCGGGAAAGGTATTTTCCCAGAATTCCGATACAAAACAGTTGAAGTCCGCCGATAAACAGTATAACACACAGCAGAGAAGCCCAGCCGTTGGCTGAAGGAACGCCGCACAAAGCGCGTATAATAACTATCAATATACCCAAAGCCGCCATAAGACATAGAGCGATGCCGGAAAAAGAAGAAATATCAAGAGGTACGGTAGAGAAATTGTATATACACTCAAAGGAATATTTTAGCAGTTTCCAAAAGGACCACTTGGTCTGACCCGCAACGCGCTCCACGTTATCATAAGCAAGCCATTTGGTGCGGAAGCCCACCCAGCAGAAAATACCCTTGGTAAAACGGTTGTATTCTGTCATAGACAAAATGGAATCTACCATACGGCGGCACATAAGACGGAAATCTCTTGCGCCCTCCACCAGCTCGGTATCGCTTATCTTGCTCATTATCTTGTAAAACACTCTTGCACAGAAGGAGCGTATAGGCGGCTCGCCTTTTCTGGTCTTGCGGCGGGTAGCCACGCTGTCAAACTCGCCCTTACGCAGTGTCTCATACATCTGGGGTAAAAGTGAAGGCGGATCCTGCAGGTCTGCGTCCATAATAGCCACATAATCGCCCTTGGCGGCTTTTAGTCCTGCATACATTGCCGCTTCCTTACCGAAGTTGCGGGAAAAGGAAACATAGCGTATGCGGCTGTCGTTAGCGGCGAGAATACGAAGCTTATCTAAAGTGTCGTCCTTGGAGCCATCGTCCACGCAGATAATCTCAATATCCGCGTCCAACCCCTTGGCGACAGTAGCAATTTCTCTGTAAAAATACGGAAGCGCCTCGCTCTCGTTATAGCAAGGGACGACAACCGAAATAAGGTCTTTTTTATTGCTCACGGTAATCAAAACCTCCTCGAGTACATAATAACACCGATACGCTGTTTTGTCAATTTTATTTTCCTATTTTTTGGCGTTGCTATTGATTTTATTTTACCCGTATGCTAAACTGTTATTACCATATTATTGATAAGAGGTGCGCAAATGTCCGGATTTGAAACCTTCAAAACAGAGAGTACAAACACCCAGACAATGGATATAGACAAGCTTGATTCACTTGGTATCGCAAGAGTGATAAACCAACAGGACAAGACGGTCGCGGACGCGGTGGAAAAAGCTATTCCAGATATCGCAAAGGGTATTGACCTGTATGCGAAAACCCTTTCCGGCGGAGGCAGAGTTTTTTATGTGGGCGCGGGAACATCGGGAAGACTTGGCGTTCTTGACGCCAGCGAATGCCCCCCTACATACGGCGTTTCTTCGGAAACGGTACAGGGAATTCTGGCAGGCGGAAGAGATGCAGCCTTTGATTCCATAGAAGACGCGGAGGACGACCCCGAGTCTATTGTAAAACAGCTTAAAGAAAAGGATTTCTGCGCAAAAGACCTTTGTATAGGACTTTCGGCAAGCGGCTCTGCGGCGTGTGTTCAGGGTGCAATGAAATATGCCCGTTCCTTAGGCGCGGCTACAATGTGTGTCACCTGCAATTCCGACAGTGCCCTTATCCCCCTTTCCGACGTAGCGATGGTAGCGGTAGTCGGCGCGGAGGTAATAAACGGTTCCACCAGAATGAAGGCGGGAACAGCCCAGAAAATGATACTGAATATGCTGTCCACCGGCGGTATGGTTCGTATCGGCAGAGTAAGAGGAAACTATATGGCGTATATGGTGCCCTCTAACAAAAAACTGGTTGACCGCGCAATACGTATCATCTGCGACAAAACGGGTTGCGACAGACAGACTGCCGAAGAAAGCCTTAAAAACCACGATTACGCCATTGCAGACGCTATTGACGATATTAATTCAAGAAAATAAACAACATAAACAGGAGGCACTTTATGAAAAAGATCTTTTCACTGCTTCTGGCAGTGCTTATGACGGTTGCGGCATTAACCTTTATACCCGTATCCGAAGCGGTTGCCGCAGAAGACACGGTTATTAAGAACACCTCTCCCGCTGTTACAGGCAATACCGGAGAGGACATTGACCTTTCCGTATACACCGTGGAGTTGAACGACGGCACCGTACTTGAATCCCCCGAGTGGACTATGGACGGAGAAACAGTAACTACCGTTAAGTTTGACGAAAAAGGCGTTTATACCCTTACCGCTTCAAAAGACGGAAAGAGCCGCACCGTTTACGCGGTTATAAAAGAGCCTTCCGAGACCGAATATGTGCTGTACGAAAATAATTTCGATTCGGCTGCGGATATCGAAGGGCTTAAAAAAGTTGCCAACGGCGATATTTCCGTTGCTGACGGCAAGCTGGTTATGAACACTACCGGAAAATCCAACACCATTTTACTTATGCCCGAATGGCTTGCAGATTTCGGTAACTACAATCTTGAGACCAGCGCGGCAATGATCTCCTCTACAGACGCAAGCAGATGGTTTTCAGTATGCTATCGTTACCAAGGCTCCCAGTACATGCACATGTGCGTAAGAAAAAACATGGCTAACGCAGGCGGCGAGAAGACCACCGGCGGTGTTGAATGTGTTGGTAACGACGGCACCTGGCGTTATCTCCGTTCCGCAGGATATGATACCAACATGGAATACGGCAAATTCTATAAATTCGCTGTATATGCATACGAAAACACTATTCAGTACACTGTTGATGACAGTATTGTCATTCATATCGACGATATTACCACATACGGCTATACTCTTAAGACTACCGGTAACGTAGGTCTGCAGGGCAACAGCTCCGAAATGCAATTTGATTACTTGAAGGTTACTCTTGCTACCGAAAAGGCAACAAAGCCCGAGGTTAAGGATCCCCTCATCGCAGTTGAACACGGCGTCACCAATATTCTCAATGCCGTTACCAACGTGGCAAACATTGCGGAAGCAGACCTTGAAAATGTCCTTTCTGCAGACAGCAAGCCCAACGGCGTGCTGGTTAAATACGAAGCAATAACCGCAGAAAAGCTTGATTCTCTCTATGAAATTTGCAACGAAAAGGGTGTTGTTCCCGGTCTGTACGTAAGCAGTGCGGAGGAAGCGGACGCTTTAGTATCCTGGTGCAGTAAAAACGATTTCTGGGATATAACCGTTGCATCCGAAAACGCAGAGGTAATCAAAGCGGTACGCGCTAAAAAGCCGGTTATCCGCACAGCCCTCTATATGACCGATACCGCAGAAAAGACCGCACAGAAGATACGCGAGGAAGTGAGATACGCAGGCGCAAGCATACTTATTCTTCCTGCAGAGGTTTGCAGTAAATCCTTTGTTGCTGCACTTCAGGAACTGCACGTGACCGTATGGCCTGTTGATTCCGAAATGAGCAAGATAGACGTTGCGTGGATGATTTCCTCCGGCGCAAACGGTCTGCTCACCGATGACCCTGCACTTGTAACAAAAGTAATGAACGAGGTTTACGGCGAATATACTCTTACCAAAACGCCCTCTATTATCGGACACAGAGGTAACCCCTCTCAGGCGCCCGAAAACTCTATTGAAGGTTATATCACCGCAGTTCAGAACGGCGCTACCGAGGTTGAGACCGATATTTACCTCACCTCTGACGGCGAGATTATTATAATGCACGACAGCACCCTCAACCGTACTACCAACTACACCGGCACAAAATCTGTTACACAGATGACTCTGGCAGAGATACGCGAATACAGACTGCTTAACCTGGACGGCACTGTTTCCGACGCTCCCGTCCCCACATTGAAAGAAATGTTTGAAGCACTTAAGGATTACGACGTTTACTACGTTGTTGAGCTTAAGAGCGGCGACGAAAATATGGTTGAGCCTTTGTATCAGCTTATTAAGGAATACGGCGTTGCGGACAGAGTTAACATAATCTCTTTCTCCGGCCCCGTTCTCCAAAAGACTTACGATGTTGACCCCATAATTTCCGCAGGTTATTTGAGCGGTTCTGTGGTTTCCAACGCAGATCCCAAGGAGCTTCGCATAAGCGCATTCTCCCTTATAAAGAGCGCACAGATATACAACTCTACCGTTAATATAAACTACGGCAACATAAGCAAGGATTTCTACCAGATACTTAACGACCGTGGTATTACACTGTGGCCTTGGACCTTTAATACAGGTTCTTCCATGCTGTTCTATAACGCATTCCTTTGGGGCGTTGACGGTCTGACTACCGATGACGCGCAGATGACCAAAAACGTTATTATGGACTTTGATGCAAGCCTTGCAGACGGTCTTAACTCCATTATGGTCGGCACTACCCTTAACATAAATGCCGAGACCACCACTTACGGAAAGGTTACCGAAAGCGCGCTGGGCAAGGTTGATGTTACATGGCTTGAAAATGATATCGGTGCCACTATCGATACCGAGACCGGCGTATTCACCGCAGGCGAGACTGCCGGAAAAGCAACCTTTATGCTCAGCCACACCACCAAGCTTCCCAATGGTAAGGTTTACGTGCTTTACTCCCAGCCCATGACGGTTGAGGTTACTCCCGATAACAGCATTGACGTTGTTAAGGTAGTATGCCTCTCCATCACTGCTGTTGCACTTACTGCAAGCTTTGCAATTCTTGTTGTAAACGCAGTTAAAAAGAAGAAGGCCAAATAACCCCACAAAAGGTTTTTAGGACACTGTGGGTGTTTCACGAAAAACCACCCCTACAGACAGCACATTTCAATTAAAAACGCTTTTGCGGGGACTCCATGTAGGGGCGGGCGTCCCCGACCGCCCGAAAAAAAGACACCCCAAAAAACAGATACCCAAACAATAACTTAACGGCGAGGTGACCCCTCGCCGTTATATTTTTGAAAAAACATTGACATAAACACATATTTTCCGTATAATATAAGCACAGACAAAACAGTTCTGTAACAACAAAACAAAGGAGAACGAATATGAAACGACATATCCTATTTACCGTTATATCTTCCCTTGCCGTTTGCTTGCTCTTACTCTGCTTTGTTGCTTGCCAAGGAGATAGTTCCGATACTTCATTGAATATCGGCGGGAGCATCTCCGCAGCGGAGAGTAAAACGGAAAGCGGTTCCGATATTTCCGCAACCGTATCAGACGATGAAAGCTTGCAGGAAGAATCTCCCCTGCCCGAGCAATCCGATATAGTTGAAAATTCACGGCCTGATGAAGAAAGCGAAATAAGCGAACCCGAAAACTCCGCTCCCGAAACAAGCGTGCCCTCAGTGCCGGAAGTCAGCGAAAGCGAAGCGAGCCGAAACGAAAACAGCAATGACGAACCGAACACAGGTGCATATTCAAAGGGCCTGATGTATGCTTTGAACGACGACGGCAAGAGCTATGCCGTTGTGCATATAGGAACCTGCTATGACGCAAACGTTGTCATTCCCGAAACTTATAACGGTCTGCCCGTAACACGAATCGGAGATGCCGCTTTTCTTAACAGTCATATAAGAAGTATTGTTATACCCAAGACTGTTACAAGAATCGGCCACGTCGCATTCCGTGGATGCACAAGGCTGAAAAAGGTTACAATGCCTATACTTGACCAGTTTATCGGCGTATACGATTCCAGAAAAGAACACAGATATAATACCGGCGTATTTGATAAATGCTCGGATATTGAGCTGACATTAACTATCGGTGAAGTTGATTTTATCCGCAGCAACTGCTTCCAATATGCCGACCAGATAATAAGCATTACTCTTCCCGAAGGAACGGACTATATCGAAAGAAATGCTTTTGCGGAGTGTACTAATCTTAAAAGCATAAATATTCCCGAAAGCGTTACGGAGATAGGCTCAGATGCTTTCTATAAATGCACTGCGCTTAAAGAAATAGATATTCCCGGCAAAGTAGAGACCATAGGCTCGCAGGCGTTTCGCGAATGTACCGCGCTTAAACGCATAGGCTTTTCCGAAGGGCTGAAAAACATTCGCAACAAAGCATTTTACGGCTGCACAGCACTGACAGAGCTTGCGCTGCCAGGCACCTTGAGCACCGTGGGAAACAGCATTGTTTCCTACTGCACTTCTCTCGCAAAAATCACCGCAGGTAACGGAAAGTTTTACAGCGAGGGCAACTGCCTTATAAACAAAAACACCTCCGAGCTTGTTGCAGGCTGTAAAACCAGCGTAATTCCCGACGGCGTTGTGATTATAAAAGAAGGTGCCTTCCGCGGATGCGCAGGTCTTAAAAAGGTTGTTATTCCCAACAGTGTTACAAAAATAGAGGTATCAGCATTCTCGTATTGCACCGGTTTGGAAGAGGTGATACTTCCCGATAATTTAACACACCTTGATAGATATGTGTTTTTTAATTGCACTAATTTGGAAAAAGTAAAGCTTCCCGATAACTTAACACACATTGATGATTCTGTGTTTTTTGATTGCTCTTCGTTGAAATCTATTAGTATTCCCAAAACGGTAACTAATATCGGAAACGATACGTTTAGGGGATGTTCCGGGCTTATGAGCTTGTATGTTGACCCCGAAAACCAAGTATATTCAAGTGAAGGAAACTGTCTTATAAACAAAAGTACAAAAACGCTGGTCAAAGGTACTAATCAAAGCGTGATTCCTGACGGAGTGGTTACCATTGATAAGTTGGCATTCGCATATCTTACTCTACTTGAAAAAGTGGTAATACCCGAATCCGTTACAACTATATATGGCGGTGCTTTTAACGGTTGCTCCGGACTTAAAAGTATTACCATTCCCGCAAGCACTACACACATTGATGAAACCGCATTTCATGAATGCCATAACGTTACCGAACTGATAATAGACGAAAATAACCCCAATTATTACGCAAGCAACAACTGCTTGGTTTTGAAAGATCATTACGGTACGAACAATTACCTGTGGGCAGCCTTCGATACAAATATTGTCGGTGACGATATCGCCGGTATTGGCACCTCCGCATTCAGCTACAACAAAAAATTAAAGAAAATTTCTATTGCTGAAAGCGTTACTATTATACGAGACTACGCTTTTATAGGATGCACCGAATTGGAAGAAATAGTGTTGCCGTCCGGTCTTACTTGGATCGGTACACTGGCTTTTTCCGATTGTGACAGCCTGAAATACATTGTCATTCCGAAAACGGTAACAACTTTCTGGAGCGAGGCTTTCTACAACTGCGATTCACTTACCGCAATCTATTGCGAAGCTTCTGAAAAACCGATCACTTGGTCGCAGAATTGCTTTGACGGCATTTCAACTACAGTTAAAATATATTACGCAGGTCAGTGGGAATACGTAAACGGCGTCCCCACACCCATAAATTAATTCACCAAAAAAACAACACAAAATCCCGTGGAAGCCCCACGGGATTTTTGTTTGACAATGTCAGCAACCCACCGAAGCAATGTCTTGAAGTGAAGAAATGTATAAACAGATATAGAAAAGGTCTTTCACGAGCGTGGCGTAGTAATCTACGACTAGCGAAGCGAAAGCCTTTAGAAAAACGCAAATAAAACAAAACCCGTGGGTTTTATTCCACGGGTTTTTACCTCATTATTTTGAAACGGGACGTCAAGGACGCCGCCCCCTACGATTTTAGATACATTTTATTGTATCTTTTGCGTTTTTCGTTCTATACTGTTTAGACAGTTCCGAAAATTAAGCGCGCTTTTTGATAACTACTGCGGTACCGA
>JAZSIT010000192.1:0-17956 GCA_045533895.1 Eubacteriales bacterium | reverse complement strand
CGGCGGCGGTATCTACACCAAGGCTGCAGATATGGGCGCTGACCTTGTTGGTAAGACCGAAGCTCACATTCCCGAAGACGATCCCCGTAACCCCGCTACCATCGCTGATAACGTTGGCGATAACGTAGGTGACGTTGCAGGTCTCGGCTCCGACCTTCTTGAAAGTTATGTTGGCGCACTTCTTTCCGGTGCGATCCTTGCTATAGAGCTTTTTGCAAAGCACGTTTTCGGCAATACCGAAATGCTTGAAGCAATGCTCTACTTCCCCCTCGCATTTGCAGGCGCAGGTCTTATCTCCTGCGTAATCGGTATCGCTTCTCTCTTTGTTCGTAAGAAGCTTTCCGATAATCCTCATAAGGAACTTAACGGCGCAACTTATATTTCCGCTATCCTTACCATGGTTCTCGGCGCTGTTATCGCATACTTCTCCTTCAACAAGTTCGGCGGTCTTATGATCGAAGGCTATGAAAACCTTTCCGTATTCGAATCTGTTGAATTCCACCTCGGCTGGATCTCTCCTTGGGTTGCTGCTGCTATCGGTATCGTTGCAGGTATCGTTATCGGTAAGATCGCAGAGTACTACACCAGCTATGATTACAAGCCCACTAAGGAGCTTTCCACCGCTTCTGTTGAGGGCTCTGCACTCACCATCACTCAGGGTCTTGCACTCGGTATGATCTCCTGTATGCTTCCCTGCGTAGTTCTCGGTGTTGCAATTTACGGTTCTTATCTCCTTTCCGGTATGTACGGCGTTGCTGCTGCTGCTATCGGTATGCTTTCCTTCGTTGCTACCACCGTTTCTGTTGACTCTTACGGTCCTATCTCCGATAACGCCGGCGGTATCGCAGAAATGTCCTATCTCGAACCCGAAGTTCGTGAGATTACCGACGAGCTCGACGCAGTTGGTAATACCACCGCTGCTATCGGTAAGGGCTTTGCAATCGGCTCTGCTGCTCTTGCAACCCTTTCCAATATGACCTCTTACATCTTCGCATACACTCCCGCTCCCGAAGTTCCTAACTTCGCAGAGGGCGCTCTCGATAAGATTGCTCTTAACATCATCGAACCTGCAGCACTTGTTGGTGCAATCGTTGGTGCGGCTCTTCCCTTCATGTTCTCCGGTATGCTTATCAACGCTGTTGCTAAGGCTGCTCGTAAGATGGTTGATGAAGTTCGCCGTCAGTTCAGAGAGATCGACGGTCTGCTCGAAGGCAAGGTTCTTCCCGATTACAAGACCTGTATCGAAATCTCCTCTCAGGGCGCTATCAAGGAAATGCGCGTTCCCGCAGTATTCGCAATCGCGTTCCCCGTTGTTTGCGGCTTCGTATTCGGTGCTGAATTTGTTGGCGGCGTTCTCGTAGGCGCTACCATCTCCGCTATCATGCTTGCTCTGTTCACCGGTAATGCCGGCGGCGCATGGGATAACGCGAAGAAGTATATCGAAGTTGGCGGCGTTGAAGGCCACAAGAAGGGCGGCGACGCTCACAGCGCAGCAGTTGTAGGCGACACCGTTGGTGACCCCCTCAAGGATACCGTTGGTCCTTCTCTCGATATTCTTATCAAGATCATGTCCACCATTTCTCTTATCACCGTTACTGTATTTGCAAAATACAATATCATGGGCTGGCTTGAAACCCTGTTCAAATAAGATAAAAAAAACAGTGTATCGGCTCCGCTTTTCGCGGAGCCGATTTTTTCTCGGGGTCCCCAAAAATGCGCAGCATTTTAGGGGTGGTTTCTCGGGGTCCCCAAAAATGCGCAGCATTTTAGGGGTGGTTTTTATGCAGTTACTAAGAAGCCGTAAGGATTCTAACGGCAATCTCTTGACAAGCATTATAGCGCTATGATATAATAACTTATACAAAGCGGGGTCTTCATTAACGATCTCTTCGCTGTGGAACACGAAGCCTTTTACACAGACTCCGCGTATTAATGCGGATAGGTCTGTGTTTTTTGTTATATAAGGAGGTAAACCTATGAAGAAAATAATTATCTTTTTATCTGTTGTTTTAATATTCGCCGTTTTTGCGGGATGTAACGCCGCTAATCAGGGCAATACGTCTTCTGCCGCGCCCAATGAATCTGTTGCGGACACGGGCGAAAACGCATCCGATTCCGAGAGCGCGCCCGATATTGATATTTCCGGAGCGGAAAGCGATGCGTACATCCCCGACGATGACGTTTCTGTTGAAACAAGCGGAGATTACGACCCCGGTGTCGATACTTCCGCTGAACAAAGCGCGCCTGAAACAAGCGAACCCGAGCCCGAGCCCGAACCCGAGCCCGAGCCCGAACCCGAGCCCGAGCCCGAACCCGAGCCCGAGCCCGAACCCGAACTTGAGCCCGAGCCCGAACCCGAACCCGAGCCCGAACCCGAACCTGAGCCCGAACCCGAACCTGAGCCCGATGATAAGGTGCTGGTGAGAATACCCACTCCCGTTGTTCCCGCAGTTACCACACCTGTGTGGGACGGCAGTATTGCAGACGGATTTGCATCCGGAACGGGAACGGAGGAGGACCCCTTCATTATAGAAACAGCCGCCCAGCTTGCATATTTTGCTCTTTCCGTTGACGAGGGTAACGATTACCTTGGTCAGTTTGTAAAGCTTGCAAACAACATAAAGCTTAACGAAGGCAACCTTAACGTAAAAGAGCTTGAGGATGACGTTCATCTGAATAAATGGAACGCTATCGGGGAGAACCAAAAGAAGTTTTCCGGCACCTTTGACGGAGATGGCCACGTAATTTCCGGTATCTACGGCAGCGAAGGTCTCTTCAAGGTCATAAACGGCACGGTAAAAAATGTGGGTATAACAAATTCGCATATAGTTGGAAGCGGAGCGCTTGCCAATGCGGCTTCTTCCGGCACAGCCGAGATTTTTGATATTAACGTTATTTCAAACTGTTATGTGGTTGAAAGCTTTATCGAAGCAGAAGGTGGCTTACTTCGTTCTGCCAGCGGGTACAGTATTGATAATTGCTATAATGGAGCCACAGTGTATGCAGCCGGAGATTGGAACGGAGGTTTGATTGGACATCTCTATTTTTCGAAAATAAATCATTGCTATAACGCAGGTACTGTATATGGTGGGCACAATTTTGCAGGCGGGCTTATTGGCAATTTGGGTGATAGCAACGTTAGCAATTGCTACAATGTGGGTATTGTGTATGGTGATCTTTCACCGTGCGGTGTTGTCGCCATCAATGTTAGTCGCAACACCTTTGAGAATTGCGGTTATCTTGAAGGAACGGCGGAGTATGCAATTATTAGCAATGTCGGTGTAGTATCGACCGACGAAATAATCGTCCTCACCGAAGAACAAATAGATTACTAAAAGAATATTCTCCTTTTGCACCCTGCGTAGGTACGGTTTGTCCTTTCTGCCTCCGCAGGGTGGTTTTTGTGTAATCTACCAGAAAACCTTTTGTGGGGTGTATTTTTTTCTTGCAATATATTCTTTTTCGTGGTACAATAATCTGTAAAAATGTGTAAAGAAGGGTTTATTATGGCAAATACAGGCTTTTTACCCGTTCTCCTCGGCAGTGACCAGAACGTATACGGTATGGCGAGATGCTTTCACGAAGAATACGGCGTATCCTCTGTAGCTATCGGAAAGGGAAGACTTCCCGCAACGGCGGACAGCCGCATTGTGCAGGTGGTAAAAACCGAACCCAATATCGAGGATGACGATGTTTTCGTTGCGGTAATGACCGAGTTTTATAATTCCCACAAGGATGTTACACTCATTCTCGTTCCCTGCGGAGATAATTATACAAAGCTTGTAAGCCGTAATAAGGACAGAATAAGCCCAATGTACCGCTTTGCCGTGCCCGAATACGACCTTCTTATGAAGCTTTCATTAAAAGAAAACTTTTATAAAATGTGCGATGAATACGGCTTTCTTTACCCTCGCACCGCAGAGATGACCTACGAAACGAGAGACGGATTTGTCCCTCCCTTTGGTTTTCCCGTGGTGGTAAAGGCGTCCAATAGCGTGGCGTATTGGAACTGCTCCTTTGCAGGCAAGAAAAAGGTGTTCGTTATTCAGGATAAGCAGGAATTTGATGCGGTGGTCAAGGCGATATATTCTTCGTCCTACCGCGATACTCTTATTATTCAGGAGTTTATTCCCGGCGATGACAGCGCAATGCGTGTTGTAAACGCTTATGTGGGCAACGACGGAAAGTGCCGTATGATCTGTATGGGCAACGTGCTTCTGGAGGAGCATACCCCCGAAGGTATTGGCTCATACGCTGCAATAATCTCCGGCGGTGACAGAGAGATGGAAAACCGTCTGGTTAAATTCTTTGAAGAAATCGGCTACCACGGCTTTATAAATATAGATATGAAAAAAGACCCCCGCGACGGTCAGTACAAGCTTTTTGAAACCAATCCCCGCCAAGGCAGAAGCAGCTTTTTCGTTTGCGCGGCAGGGTATAATCTGGCAAAGTTTTTGGTGCAGGACGTTTATGAGAACAAACCTCACGACTGCGTTTACGCCACCAACGAATGCTTGTGGACAACTGTTCCCAAGGGTATAATATACAAATACGTTGCGGATAAAACTTTGGTTGCAAAAGCCAAAAAGCTTGTTAAGCAAGGAAAATGTCTGCGTCAATCTTGGTATTCGCCCGATATGGGCTTAAAGCGCACACTGCGCTTTTTCGCAGGGCAATACCACTACTATGAAAAATACAAAAAACATTTCGGCAAAAGAGGCTATAATGACTGATATTCTCGGTGTTATCGGCGGAATGGGCCCCATGGCGGGCATCTATTTCTGCGAGCTTGTTACTCAAAAAACTCTTGCATCCAAGGATGCAGAGCATATAGATATGGTGTTGTGCAGTTTCCCCCGCATACCGGACAGAACGGCGTATCTGCTGGATAAAAGTAATCCGTCTCCCGTGGATGAAATTGTACGTATCGGTAAAAGTCTTGTGTCTCAGGGCTGTACGGTCATTGCCGTTCCCTGCGTTACTTCTTTTGGAATGTACGATGAATATTCGCCCCAAATAGACGCCAAGATTCTCCACATGCCCGATGAAACGGCCTTGTATCTTAAAAAAAGCGGCGTTAAGAAAGTCGGCATAATGGCGACCGACGGTACTGTTCATACAGGACTTTTCCAGACTTCCTGCAAAAAGCAGGGGATAAAAACTGTCGTCCCCGATGAAACACACCAGAAAATGGTAATGTCTGTAATATACGACCAAGTAAAAGCGGGAGCTCCCGTAGATCTGGTAATGTTCGGTGAAATATGCAGACACATGACAGAGCAGGGTGCAGAGAAAATTATTTTGGGTTGTACCGAGCTTTCCTTGGTCTTCCGTGGAAATCACCCCGATATTTGTGTTGACGCTATGGAAGTTCTTGCAGAAGCTTGTATAAAAACTATTGGTAAACAGGTCAGGTAAAAGATTATGTGCGGATTCGTAGGATATAAAATAACCGAAAAGCGCGATGAGGACGGAAGAATTATAAAATCCATGGCGGATACCATTATCCACCGCGGTCCTGACGATGAGGGATATTACGTGGATGACGGTGTAGCACTGGGTTTTCGCCGTCTTTCCATAATCGACCTTGCATCCGGCGCACAGCCTATGAAAAACGAGGACAGCACCAAGGTGCTGGTCTTTAACGGCGAGGTATATAATTTCCGCGAGATACGTGAAAAATTGGTTGCGGCAGGGCACACCTTTGTTTCGGGGTCCGACAGCGAGGTAGTCCTCCACGGATACGAGGAATACGGCGAAAAACTGCCCGAAATGTTAAGGGGTATGTACGCCTTTGTTATCTGGGATAAGACGGATAACAGTCTTTTCGGCTGCCGTGATATTTTTGGTATAAAGCCCTTTTATTATTACAAGGACGAAAAAAGCTTTATTTTCGGCAGTGAGATAAAATCCTTTTTGCCTCACCCCGATTTTGTTAAAGAGTTCAACGCTCAAAAACTCCCCCAATATCTTACCTATGAGTATACGGTAGGGGAGGAGACTATGTTCAAAAACGTGTACCGTCTTGAGGGCGGACACTTTTTCACATATAAAAACGGTCAACTGAATATAAAGAAATATTACGATATAATGTGGAATATCAGCGAGAAGGGCAGTATGGACGACTGGGCTGACGAGATAAACAAGGTCTTTTCCGAAAGCGTTGAAGCCCACCGTATCGCTGACGTAGAGGTGGGCTGCTTCCTTTCCTCCGGCGTGGATTCTTCTATGGTTGCAAAGGCGGTTTCCGCACGCAACGAGGAGATTACCGGCGAGCCTGTAAAGACCTTCTCTATCGGCTACGAGAGGGAAAAGGTAAGCGAACTGCAGGATGCGGCTATTTTCGCATCTGCTGTGGGACTTCCCAATATCCCCACCGTTATGAAGGACGAGCAGTTTTTCACCCGCGCTTCGGATATACAGTATTTTCTTGACGAGCCTCTTTCCAATCCCTCGGAGATACCGCTTTTCTTCCTTGCGGAGACGGCGTCCAAATACGTTAAGGTTGTCCTTTCCGGTGAGGGTGCAGACGAGCTTTTCGGCGGTTATCCCTTGTACCAGAGTGAGTGGCACTTTGGCAGATATCAAAAAGTACCCCGTTTTATCAGAAAGGCTTTGGCGGGAGTGGCAAGCGTGCTTCCCAACTTCAAGGGCAAGCATTTTATTACCGCAGGCGCAAAAGAGCCTTGGGAAAGATATGCCCGCGCCAACTATGTTTTTAATTCCGCATCCGCTTCTGCGGTGCTTAAGGACCATCCGGCTATAGAAAATCCTGCTTTGGCATCCAAGGCTGTGTTTGATAAGGTCTCCCATCTTGACCCCGCATCCCAGACCCAGTATGCGGATATCCACGTTTGGATGGCGTATGATATTCTTGTCAAGGCGGACAGAATGAGTATGGCACATTCTTTGGAGCTTCGCGTTCCCTTCCTTGATAAAAAGGTGCTGGAAACCGCTATGATGATTCCTGCGCCCTACCGCGCAAACAAGGAGCAGACCAAGTCCGCGCTCCGCCACGCTGCTGCAAGGCATATTCCCGAGCGCAGTGCAAAAATGGTAAAACGCGGCTTCCCTGTGCCTCTTGATGAGCTGTTGCGTCAGGACGAGTATTACGAAACGGTTAAATCCGAATTCACGGGCGAAAACGCAAAGCTGTTCTTTGATACAGACGAGCTTATGAGACTGCTGGATACCCACAAGGCGGGAAAACACAATATGCGCAAGATTTGGATGATATATTCATTCCTGCTGTGGTATAAAGAGTTTTTTGTTAAGAGATAGCGCATACGCTTTGCTATTGACAATTAACCAATAATAAAGTATAATATACGGTGGATTATAATTCCGCGTATTATGCGTTTTTTCACAATTTAATAAAAAGCAGAGGGGTACCCCTCTGTGTTTAGTAGGATACCAAAGTATCCTACTAAATAGTTTTAATAGTGATAACAAAGTGATTTGTTATATAACATTATTTCAGTAAGGAGAAACGGCAAATGAAAAAGACAGTATGCATTCTTCTCGTTGTGCTTACGTTACTTTCCGCAGTGCTTTGCTCTTGCAACAGCGTTCCCGAAGAATCTGTGCCTGAGGTTTCTGCGGGACCTACGTCATATGTTCCTCATTTGGGCGAGACCAAGGCTCACAACGGCAAGGTACTTAAAATTCTTACAAGTAATAAGAACCATAGCTTTGCCCAAGAGGCGTTCAACGCTACCGAGATTACCAACGAGCCTGTAAACGACGCTTCTTTTGAACGTAATCTTCAGCTTGAGGCAAATTACGGCTTCACCATAGAAACCATTTGGGAAGACGCTGCAGATGCTTTTCTTGCGCGTGCGCGGGAGGATAAGGCTACCGGTATGGACGATTATGACGTTGTAGTAACCGGTCTTCAGACCTTGTGTACTCTTGCGGCAGAGGGATTTTTCCTTGACTTGAATTCTCTTGAGGGTTCCAACCTCAATCTTGACCAGCCTTGGTGGGACCAGCCCTTTAACGAAGACATGTCCGTAGCAGGCAAACTGTATTTCGCTACCGGCGATATCGTTATGCTGGATGATGAAAGCACCCGTTGTATTCTTTACAACAAGGATCTCATAGAGGAAAATCAGCTTGACAGCCCTGCCCAGCTGGTTTATGACCACAAATGGACACTTGACGCGCTGTACGAAATGGCAAAGATTGTTTCTCACGAAGGTGACGGCGACGGTAAGATGACCGTTACCGGTGAGGATGTTTGGGGTCTTGTTCAGGCAAGCTTTGAGAGCTATACTCTCATTCTCGGTTCCGACTGTCCTCTGGTTTCCAAGGACCAGGACGATATCCCCCGTCTTGCAATGATGGACACCAGAAACTTTGAAGCCTTTGAGAAGGTTTGGGAGATCTGTACCGACAGAGAGACCACCGCATATACCGAGCAGTATTACGCTTGGAACGACCCTGACGCAGGTGTTGTTTGCCGCAATTTCGAGCTTGGCCAGTCCTTGTTCTATACCATCACCATCAGCGCGGTAAACGGACAGTCTCTCCGCGAGGCGGATATCCGCTACGGAATTCTTCCCATTCCCATGTTCGACGAAGAGCAGGAAACTTATTGCACCACCATCAATCCTTATCAGTTCCACGCTGTATCCATTAAGGAAAGCTGTGAGGACGTGGATTTCGTAACCTTCGCACTGGAAGCTATGGCTTGGACGGGCAGAGAATACATAACCCCCGAATATTACGACAGAACGCTTAAAAACAAGCGTATTCTTGATGACGATGATTCCGCAGAAATGCTTGATATCATATTCTCCAACCGTATAGCAGACGTTTCTATCTGTTATAACTGGGATGATTGCATTCAGTATTACAACCGTGTTCTTACTCAGGGCACCAATGGGCTTGCCAGCCTTGTTGAATCCGAAGAGGACCAGTTTAATTTTGAAATGGAAAAGACCTTGACGTTCTTTACCAAGGACTAAATAATGTCTCTTAATAAAAAATATAAAAGGAGAAAAACACAAATGAAAAAGACAGTATGCATACTTCTTGTTGTGCTCATGGCTCTTTCCGTAGTGCTTTGTTCTTGTAACAACACCGGAGACGATGAGTCCAAAGAAGTATCCGTCACCTCCAACGCTTACGTTCCTCACCTTGGTGAAACAAGGGAATATGAGGGAACTCTGACCATCCTTGCTTCCGCAGGCGATACCGCAGATTCTTTCCACGCATTCTGCAAAGAAGCTATCGACCCTGATGCAAGCACCGGCGAGCCCGTAAACGATGCAGCTTACGAGCGTAACCAGAAGCTTAAGGAAGCTTACGGTATCGAGATCAAGACCATCTGGTCTGCCGCTTGGGATCCTTTCCTTAAGAAGGTTCAGGACGACAGAGCTACTAACCAGGATGATTATGATGTTATCATCACCGGTCTTTCCACCCTCGGCACTCTCGCAGCAGAAGGCTTCTTTATGGACCTTTACTCTATCGAAGATTCTCACCTCAACCTTGATAAGGAATGGTGGGACGTTGCCGCAAACGAAGATATGTCTATTGCAGGCAAACTTTACTTCTCTACCGGCGATATTCTTATGATGGACGACGAAAACACCAGATGTGTTGTTTACAATATGGAAATTCTTGAAAACAACAATTTGGATAACCCCGCACAGCTTGTACGCGACGGCGAGTGGACTATCGATGTTTTTTATGAAATGGCAAAGGCTGCTGCTGTTGAAGACGGCGACGGCAAGATGACCCATACAGCAGGCGATATCTGGGGCTCCGTAATGGCTGCTTTTGATACATATACTCTCGTAGTTGGCGCTGACTGCCCTCAGGTTATTAAGGATGAAAACGATATCCCTCAGCTTGCTATGCTTAACGAGCGTAACTTTACCGCTTTCTCCAAGGTATATGATACCATTATCAGCGATCATGACCACTGCACCTATACCGAGTATTTCACCACTTGGTCCGATTCGTCCGTTGTTGAAAACTTTGTTAAGGGTCAGGCTCTCTTCCGCGTTACCACCATCGACGTGGTTAACAGCCCCGAACTTCGTGATTCCGAAGTAAAATACGGTATTCTTCCCGTTCCCAAGTTTGATAAAGAACAGGCAAACTATGCTTCCGCTACCAACCCCTATTGGTTCCAGTGTGTTGCTATTAAGGAAAACTGCGAAAATACCGATTTCGTAACCTTCGCTCTTGAAGCAATGGCTTGGTCCGCAAGAGAGTACATCACTCCCGAATATTACGAAAGAACTCTTAAAAACAAGCGTGCTCTTAACGATGATAACGCAGCAGATATGCTGGATATCCTCTTCTCCAACCGTCTTGTTGATATCTCTATCGTATTCAACTGGGATGACTGTATCCAGTGGTACAACAACTGCCTTAAGACCGGCGGCGAGGGACTTACCTCTTTCGTTTCTTCTCATGAGGATGTGTTCAACTCCCAGATGGGCGCAACCATCGACCAGTTCCTTGAGGACTAATTTGTTATAATTTGCTTGACCCCCTGTGTTCCGTATGGCACGCAGGGGTCTCTTTTTCTTGACAAAAGAGTAACTAACATTTATAATTGCTTTGGAGGTATATTATTATGGATATAAAAAACATTCTTTCAAAGTGCGATCACACTTTGCTTTCCACCACTGCCACCAAGGCGGAGATATTTGCTTTGTGTGATGACGGTATCCGTTTCGGATGCGCGTCGGTCTGTATTCCCCCTTGCTATGTTAAGGACGCAAAGGAATACGTAGGGGAAAAATTGCCCATCTGCACAGTTATCGGCTTTCCCAACGGTTATAGTTCCGCCGCTGTTAAAGCGTACGAGGCGCAGGACGCCGTTTTGTGCGGTGCTGACGAGATAGATATGGTAATAAACGTTGGTATGGTAAAGGACAGTAGGTGGGATGATATACTTGACGAAATAAAAACAGTTAAAGCCGCTTGCGGTGAAAAGCTGTTAAAGGTTATTATCGAAATCTGCCTGCTTACAGACGATGAGATTATCCGTATGTGTGATATAGTTGCCAAAAGCGGTGCGGAGTATATTAAAACCTCCACGGGATTCAGCAAAGGCGGCGCAACCTTCCACGCAGTGGAACTTATGGCACAGAATTGTCCCGAAACGCTTTTGATAAAAGCGGCTGGCGGAATTTCTTCCATAGATGACGCCGAAGAGTTTTTGCGTCTTGGCGCATCCCGTCTGGGAACAAGCAGAATTGTAAAAATTGCAAAGGAAAGGAAGGATATATAATGAGTACACCCCATATTTCAGCAGAAAACGGCGCCTTTGCCAAAACAGTCCTTATGCCCGGAGATCCTTTAAGAGCAAAATTTATTGCAGAAAATTTCCTTAAGGATGCGGTGCTGGTAAACAACGTGCGCGGCATACAGGGATATACCGGAACTTACAACGGCGTGCCCGTTTCGGTTATGGCAAGCGGTATGGGTATGCCCTCTATCGGCATATACAGCTATGAGCTTTACTCTTTCTACGGTGTTGAGAACATTATCCGTATCGGCTCTGCCGGCGCAATAAGCGAGAAACTTCATCTTCGTGATATAGTTATCGGTCAGGGCGCGTGCACCAATTCGGATTTTGCAAAGCAGTACGAGCTTGACGGCACCTTTGCGCCCATTGCGGATTTCGGCTTGCTCACTGCCGCCGTAAACAAGGCAGGGGAGATGGGGCTTGCCGTTACCGTGGGCAATCTGTTTTCGTCCGATACATTTTATGATGCCCGTGCCAACTCCTCACGTAAATGGCAAAAAATGGGCGTTCTTGCAGTGGAAATGGAAGCAGCGGCACTTTACTGTACAGCCGCTTATCTGGGTAAAAAAGCCCTTGCAATTTGCACTATATCCGATTGCCTTTTCACCGGAGAGGAGACCACTCCCGAGGAAAGACAGTCCACTTTCACCCAGATGATGCATCTTGCATTGAGCGTTGCCGCAGATATGGGCAAATAATTTATAATTTTTGTATAAAAAACAAAAAATACTTTACAGATTTGTAAAATTACTGTTGCTTTTTTATAAAGGATTTGGTAAAATTCTATTATGCAATATGGTTCTCAGCAGGGAGAGTGTGTAAGGTGCGTGTCAATTTTATAAAACTGCACAAGGATGCAAAGATTCCCGTTTATTCCAGTGCATCTGCGGCAGGCGCGGACTTGTGCGCTTTACCCGGTGAGGATATTGTGATACTTCCCGGAGAGACAGTGTTCATTCATACCGGACTCGCAATGGAAATTCCGGAGGGATATGCCGCACTTATCTTTGCCAGAAGCGGGCTTGCTTCAAAGCAAGGTCTTGCTCCCGCAAACAAGGTGGGCGTGGTTGACCCGGATTATCGCGGCGAGTTTATGGTGGCGCTTCATAACCACTCCGCAGTTCCCCGTACTGTAGCGGGGGGCGAGCGTATCGCTCAGATGGTGATAGTACCCTTTATCCGTGCTGAATTTACCGAAACAGAATCTCTCGCAGAAACGGAGCGCGGCGCAGGCGGCTTCGGTTCTACGGGAAGATAAAAACAGAAAGGAAAACTATTATGAAAAAAGTTCTGGCAATACTTTTACTTCTCGTTCTTGTATGCGCTTCTCTGGTGGCTTGTAACAACAATCCTCCCGCAGACCAATCCGAGGTATCGGAAGTAAGCAAGGAAGAAGAACACGTGCTGTTCTCCAATCTGCCTGATGTTAACTATGCAGAAGGCGGCAATCCCTCCGAGTTTGTAATTCTTACCATAGGCGACTGGGCAAATGCATATAAGTCCGTTGAGATAGTTGCTCACGAGCAGGCACCTGAAATTCTGCAGGACGCAGTAACCGAGCGTAATGCACGAGTTGAGGAAAGATTCGGCGTTAAGATTACCGAGATTCGTACAGCAAGCACCGGTGCAATGCTTACCGATATCCAAAATAATGCCGCTCTCGGCGAGGACAAATACGATGTAGTTATGCCCTATATGACAGACGCTGCAACCCTCGCTGTTGAAGGTCTGTTCTATGACCTTAATTCTGAAGGCGACATAGCTTTTGACGGACCTTGGTGGGACCAGGCTGCAAGAGAGACTCTTTCTATTGATGACAAACTTTTCTTCATCACCGGTGACCTTTGTCTGCTGGCTTATGACTGTACTCACTGTCTTGTTTTCAACCGCGATATGGCTGAAGAAAACGACGTTGACCCTTACAAGCTGGTTTACGACGGCGAGTGGACTCTTGATAAAATGCTTGAGATATCCAAGGGTATCACCCGTGATGATAATGACGACGGCGTAATGGACCTTAACGACGTTTGGGGTTGTCTTATAAACAGCAACTTCACTACCTCCATGTTCTTGGCTTCCGGTGAACGTCTTACCGATAAGGACGCTGACGACCTTCCCGTTATCTCTGTAATGGGTGAAAGACAGATTGACGTTTTCAACGCTATCTTTGATCTTTGCAGTGATGCTTCTGTTGGACACATAGACTCCAGCACCAACATTTCCAAGTTCAGCAGTGTATGGCTTGCCGCTTCCGAGGCAGTTGCAACCAAGCGTGCACTTTTCAGAGCAGTTGCAGTTGTTGATATCTTTGAAGTAGCGGATTTCGAATGCAACTTCGGCGTTCTTCCCACTCCCAAGTATGATAAGGATCAGGATAACTACTTCTCCAACGTATCTGCTATCTGCGCTACCTGCGTTGCTATTCCTACCACTAATCAGGACTATGAGCGCGCCGCAATTATTATGGACGCAATGGCTCAGGCTTCTACCGATACTGTTAAGACCAGCTATTACGATAACCTTCTCAAGCTTCGTAAGCTTCAGGGCGACGATGATGAAAAAATGCTGGATATAATTTTTGAAGGCCGCGTATACGATTACGGTATACTTTTCCAGTGGGGCGGCATAAATACCTTTATGAACGATATCGCTTTCAGTGGCTCCAACAACTTCCAGTCCAAGTTTGATTCCATTCAGGGCTCCGTTGAAGATGCCATTGATAAAACCATCGAGGGAATGAGGTAATATAATGTCTTTCAGCAAAAAGCAGGCTTTGGCTGCGAAATTAATAACCCTTGCTGTGCTTACCGTACCTTTTGTTTATGAAAAAAACGAAAAAGGTGACCTTAAGCTTCGCGCCGTGTTGTATGATCTGGATATCGTAAACGGCGGTAAGGATAATAAAAAGGAAATTAATATTAACATAGGCGGTCTTATAAAAGACCAGGTAAATGCTGTTAAAAAAATTGTTGCAGATATCTCCGCTTCCAGAAAAAGCAAAAAGGACGATGCGGATATTGATGCCGATTTCGCAGACGTTGTCTTCTCTGAAGAGGAAGAAGCCGAGTTTGACGCAGAATTGGCAGCAGAATAAAAAAACTAAAAAATATTCAAAAAGGTATTGGCTATGAAAAAACTGTGTTGTTTTTTATTAATAACATTAATTATTTGCACTTCTCTTTTTTCTTGTCAGCCTTCTGTTGACGATGAAAGTCTGCCGCAGCAATCTGTGACAGAAGAATCCGAGGAATATGAGCTTTTCTCCAATCTGCCTGATGTAAATTACGAAACGGCAGACGGAAAAGCTGATATCACTTTCCTTACAGTCGGTAACTTCGCAAATACATACTCCTCTGTGGAAATTTGTCCCAATGCAGAGCTTTCCTCCGAGCTTATTCAGGAAGCTGTTTTTGAGCGTAACGCCCTTGTTGAAGAGCGCTTCGGCGTCAACATCAAGGAGGTACGCACCACCTCTAACGGTGATATGATAAACCTTATTCGTAACAATGCCGCAGGTGGCAGCGACCTTTACGACGTGGTTATGCCTTGGATGCCTGACGCCGCTACTCTGGCGCTGGAGGGACTTTTCTACAACCTGGCGGACGATACATCTGTTGTGGATTTCTCCGGCCCTTGGTGGGATCAGGACGCAAAGAGCACAATGTCTATCGGTAACGATCTGTATTTTGTTACCGGCGATATGTGCCTGCTGTGCTATGAGTGTACTCACTGTATCGTGTTTAACCGAGATATGGTAGAAACCCTTAAGCTTGAAGATCCGTATCAGCTTGTTTATGACGGCGAATGGACTATCGATAAGCTTCTTGAGATCTCCAAGTCTGTAAGTAAAGACCTTGATGACGGAAGTCTGAACAGCTATGATGACCAGTGGGGATTCCTTATCAATACCAACTATGTAACCAGTATGTTTATCGGTGCCGGATATTCTCTTTCCGGTAAGGATGATAATGACCTGCCCGTTGTCTCCGTTATGGGTACCGGTCAGACAGAAGCCTTTGGCAAGATATTTGATCTTTGCAATGACCCTTCTGTTGGTTATATCGAAAGCTTTATTGGTAAGTACCCTCAGATCTGGGATTCTACTACCGAAGCTGTTGCAACCGGACATTGTTTGTTCCGTGCGGCTACCATCGGTAATATTCAGGCTATGGCAGAATATGAATGCCACTTCGGCGTTCTGCCTGCACCCAAGCTCAACAAAGAGCAGGATGATTACCGCGTGAACGTATCCGCCGTATACTGCTCTTGTGCGGCTGTTCCTACAACCAATAAGGATTACGAACAGGCTGTTATTATTCTGGACGCAATGTGTCAGGCTTCTACAGATACTGTTAAGACCAGCTACTACGATACCCTTCTTAAGATGCGTAAGCTGCAGGATGAAGACGGCGAAGCGATGCTTGACATCATCTTTGACAGCCGCGTGTACGATTATGCTATCATATTCGGCTGGGGCGGAGTGAACACCTTTATGAACTCTATTGCATTTTCCGGCTCCAATACCTTTACATCTGCTTACGAAAGTATTGAGGGTAAGATCCAGTCCGATCTTGAAAAAACCATAAACACTTTGGATAAATAAGTATAAAAGCGGGAGCCTATAAAGCTCCCGCTTGCTTATGTTTTTTACAAGTTATGGGTTAATTTTATTGAAAAAGTACGCAACTTTTCTTGACATATTATGATAAAAAGGTTATAATGAATGCGTATGGAAAAATTTATTAAAAGGAGTATTACCCATGCCTCTTGTAAATTCAAAAGAAATGTTCGAAAAAGCATATAATGGCGGTTACGCTATCGGTGCTTTCAATGTCAACAATATGGAGATCGTTCAGGCGATCACCGAAGCTTGCCGTGAAGAAAAGGCTCCTGTTATCCTTCAGGTGTCCAAGGGCGCACGTGCATACGCTAACCACACCTACCTCGTTAAGCTGGTAGAGGCTGCTGTTATCGAATGCCCCGAGATTCCCATCGTTCTTCACCTTGACCACGGCGATAGCTTTGAGACCTGTAAGTCTTGTATCGACGGCGGCTTTACCTCCGTTATGATCGACGCTTCCTCCAAGCCCTTCGAGGAAAATATCGAGATCACCAAGAAGGTTGTTGAATACGCTCACGCTCGCGGCGTAGTTGTAGAAGCAGAGCTCGGCGCTCTCGCAGGCGTAGAAGACGAAGTTAACGTTTCTTCCGATAACGCTCATTACACCCGTCCCGAAGAAGTAGAGGAATTCGTTGCACGCACCGGATGCGATTCTCTCGCTATCGCTATCGGTACTTCTCACGGTGCATACAAGTTTAAGCCCGGCACCAACCCCCAGCTCCGCTTTGATATTCTCGAAGAGATTATCAAGAAGCTGCCCGGCTTCCCCATAGTTCTTCACGGTTCTTCTTCCGTTCCCCAGAACTATGTTGAAATGGTTAACACCTACGGCGGCCCAATGCCCGTCGCTATCGGCGTTCCCGAAGAGCAGCTCCGCCGCGCTGCACAGCTTGCAGTTTGCAAAATCAATATCGACTCTGACCTCCGCCTTGCTATGACCGGTACCATCCGTAAGTTCTATGCAGAGCATCCCGATAAGTTTGACCCCAGAGAATACCTCAAGCCCGCAAGAGCAAACATCAAAGAGCTTGTTCGTCATAAGCTTGTTAACGTTCTCGGCTGCAACGGCAAAGCGTAAAACGTTTTCTTTTAGCGCAGAACAAAAACGCAAAATGGTTTCATAATGGTTTTTGTTTAGCGATATCCCGCTTGTAGGGGCAGGCGTCCTCGACTGCCCGCATCCGCAGCACTCATTATAAGGTGAAAATTCCGTAGACGAAAAATCGTCTACGGAATTATTTTGTTTCGGGGTCCCCGAGAAACCGCAGGTTTCTTGGGGCATTTTTGCGTTTTTTATAAATTTTCGCGTCGCTAGCAGTAGGTAACTACAGCACGCTCGCAAAAATTCATTCTGCATCTAAAAGAAATCCGTTTCCTTCTCCTACGGCTGTTTTGTAAGTATCGCCCGCAACAGACGGTATGCTCACCCGAAAAAACGCTTTTTCGGGGACCCCGCAAGATGCTCCCATAGAGTGTATCAAAAGCCAAAATACAAATTTATTGAAATTTGCGAGAGATATATGTTATCTCTCGCATTTTTGTTTTCTTTTTGGTAAAAATCTGTAAACGGATTTTATTATTTGCGTTTTTGTAGAAACTTTTGCTTCGCTCGCTGTAGTTTACTACAGCTACCGCTCGCAAAAGGTTTCTTCTGCATCTGAATGAGCGCATCTTCCTTCTCCTACGGCTGTTTTGACTTGAAGTTTGTTTTAAAATATTTTATAATATTTGCAACCTTTTTTGTTTTTCCCACACTACCTTAATGAAAGGAGGTCAGGCAAATGGAACAAAGATATATTGATGCTTTAACAAACGAGTATATGCCAAAGCTGTATTATTTTTGTCTAAAAAAGACGGGCAACAGCATTGAGGCGGAAAACCTTACTTCGGACATACTTGTAAACGTTTTAACGTCCCTTGACCGCGGAAACATACCGGTTAATTTTCGCGCATGGGTTTGGCAGATCGCCCGTAACAGATATAGTAATTGGGCGGCAAAAAAGCACGCAAAAACCGAATGGGAGCAGTACGAAGATATAAGCGAATATGATCTTGAAAGCGAA
>JAZSIT010000175.1:0-18797 GCA_045533895.1 Eubacteriales bacterium | reverse complement strand
CGGGAAGTGGACAGTTTTCCCCAAGGACGCCGCATAGAAAGGCGGGAAGAAATATATTGGTTATCTATGGGAATGCCGGGAGCTATTCCGTCTATTACCGCGCCTATCTCTCCGCCATGGCTTTCGCCGAAAAGGGTTACGGAAAGAGAGGCGCCGAAAGTGTTTTTCATTACAATATCTCCTTTAGCTGTGCTTCAAAGTCAGCTGCAGCCATCTTCTTAAATTCAAAATTGCCGATATCCGGCACATACACTACATTTATATCGTTGCCTGCCATTTTTTTATCGTGACGGATAGCGGTAAGCACCGCATCTTTATTAAAATCCGCAGATATAGGAAGTCCCAAAGCGCACAGCACGGGCACCAGTCTTTCACGCACAGAAGCAGAGCACATAGGAAGCATGCCCAAAGCAACGCATTCGCCGTGAAGCAAAGTGAGCTCCATAGCCGTTTCAATACCGTGGCCTACGGTATGTCCGAAATTAAGGACACGGCGGAGAGAAGATTCCTTCTCGTCCTGCTCTACCACATTTTTCTTTATGATAATACTTTTTGTAATTATCTCTTCAAGATTTTCCTCGGTTACGCCATTTTCGATAAGCTCAAACAGCACTTTATCGCAGGTGAGCGCCATTTTTACAGACTCCGCAAGTCCGTTTGCGATATGTCTTTTTGGCAGGGTAGAAAGCAGTTGTGGGTCAATAAGCACGCGGCGCGGCTGTTTGAATGCGCCGACAATGTTTTTCACCTCGCCGACATCAATACCCGTCTTACCGCCTACCGAAGAATCCACTTGTGAAAGAAGCGTAGTGGGAATATTATAAAAATCAATTCCGCGCATAAAAGTTGCTGCGGCAAAGCCTGCCAGATCCCCCGTTACACCGCCGCCGACAGCTACAACGCAATCGGTACGAGTAAAGCCGAAGGAAAGCATTTGCTCGCACAGATAAATATATGAATTAAAGTTTTTTGTAGCTTCTCCTTGAGGAAGGGTAACTATGTGGGGCTCACCGCAAAAGGAAGCAACGGTTTGTGCATATTGGGAAGGAACGCCGTCATCAGTGACGACAAGTACCTTTCGGTTAAGAGATAAAAGCTCCCCTGCCCTTAAAAGGCAACCGCGCTCTATAATAATATCATAGCTGTCAGCACCGAGCGAAAGATGTAAATTCAAGGTTTTATCCTCCCAATAATCAAGAATTATGTGAAAAAGAGCCGATAAGCTTAAGTCGGTCGCAGCAAGAGGAAAGCTCACCAAGCATTGCTTTTCCGTTTTCGGTATGTATATCCCCTTCCGCCTCTATAAAGAAATAATATTGCCACAGCAGTTCCTTCATGGGACGGCTTCGGAGTGACTGCATATTATAACCGTATTTACCGATAATATCAACAGCCTGTGCCAGTTTGCCCGCTTCGTTGCGGACAGTGAACATAAGTATGAAGCGAGTATCCATTCCCTTTTTGGCTTTGTTTTTCACTGCGGAAAGAACCGCGAAACGGGTGGTGTTTGTTTTACTCTCATTAATGCCGGATTCGGCAACTGTAAGGCCATAAAGACTTGCAGCTTCCTCGCTGGCAATGGCTGCCGTGTGCTTATCACCAAGCTCGGCAACATACTGCGCCGCTAATGCGGTGTTAACGTATTCCTTTTTTTCCCATCCTTGCTTTGTAATATATTTATTACACTGCATAAGAGCCTGCGGATGGCTTACCACTCGGGTTATATCCGAAACCTTTGCGCCGGGCACCACCAAAAGATCGTGTGTTACCGCAAGGTCAAAGGTGGCGTTTACGTATAACGGACCGGAAAACAGCATATCGCAAACCTCACCTACGTCTCCCGCACTGCTGTTTTCAATGGGAAGTACCGCCACGTCACTTTCACCCTTAACCACCGCATCATAAGCTTCGCCAAAGGAAGCGTATCCAATGCGGTTTGAATCAGGGAACAGCTTTCCTGCGGCAATGGACGCAAAGGCACCTTTCACGCCGCAAAACGCAACGTTCATACCATTAAACAATCTGCTTTGATACGTGCAGGAAAGATCTATAACCTTGCGCATAAAACAAGTGTAAAGACTTTGCACCGTCTCATTTTCTTCTGCCAGATATTCTGCATTGCGGCGGATGATCTGCTCCTCTCGGGAAGCATCCTTTATAGGCAGACCTCTTTCCATTTTGTATTCCGCAACAAGACGGGAAGCATCCATCCTGCGGCGGAAAAGCTCTGCCATTGCTTTATCCGTCTCATCTATAATATTACGTGCTATAAGTAACTTGTTGTCTTCCATAATATAAATTCCGTTTCTCAAATGGTAAGTTAACAGTGTTAACATTCTTTTTGTAAGATTATATACCCCTTAAAGGAAAATGTCAATAGAATACAGAAGATTCCCTTGCTTTTTCGTGTTTTTGATGTTAAAATAACATTGTTAACACTGTTACTGCGTGTAAGGAGCAAGAATATGCCATATACTGAAGAATATGTAAACCACGAAGAACTGCGGAAAACCCTTTTACTTGCCGGAATACGGGAAATTGAAAAGCACGGAATAAGCGGTTTTTCCCTGCGCCGTATTGCCACCGAATGCGGTGTTTCATGCGCCGCGCCTTACAGACATTTCGAGAATAAATCCGCCTTTGTATTTGAGGTTATCACTTATGTTAATTCCCAGTGGGGATTATTAAAAACCCAAATAGAATCTATGTTTGCAAACGACAAAAAGCGGCTTATAACCGAACTTTGTGTGGCCACGGTGTTGTTCTGGCGCGCAAATCCCAACTTCAAGTATATTGTTATGTTGGACGACAGTTTGCTTGATAAAAACCAAATAAAAGAAAAAAACCGCATGATCGACGAGATATGCGCTATGACCCGTGAGTTTTCCGGCGGCAAGGATACGGAAAAAACTGTATTTATGATAAAAGCGTTACTTTACGGCGCGGCGGCTGACAGTAATACGGACATAAATCTGATTAAGACCTGCGCAGAAAGTATATTGAATTAATTAACAGGAAGTGCCTTATGAAAATTAAGACAAAACGTATTTCATACGAAAAAGTTGTTTCCATGCCCGCACAAAAGCACAAAAAGCCGAAAAAGCCCAATATTTTTTGGCGCACGGTTATACGTATCGCTTCTATACCCGATCTATGGGGAGTTTCTTTCAAATACGAGGGCAAATTACCCAAAGAAACGCCCTTTTTGGTGCTGATGAATCACTCCTGCTTTTTGGATATGGAGATATCGTCACGGATACTTTATCCCATTCCTTACGGTATTGTTACAACCTACGACGGAATGGTTGGGAAAGAATGGCTTATGCGGCAGATCGGCTGCATACCTACGCACAAATTTATAAACGATATTACTCTTATAAAAGACATAAGCTATATGATAAAAAAGCTAAAGACAAGCGTGCTTATGTATCCCGAGGCAAGCTATAGCTTTGACGGCACTGCCACCCCCTTGCCCGAAAAATTCGGCAGGCTTATAAAAATGCTTGAAGTGCCGGTTGTAATGATCAAAACCGAAGGTGCTTTTGCCAGAGACCCCCTTTACAACGGTCTGCAAAAACGTAAAGTGAAGGTAAGTGCAAAGGTAAATTGTCTTCTTTCACAGCAAGAGGTAAAAGAAAAAACTGTTGAAGAAATCGACGAAATACTAAAGGACGCCTTTACCTTTGACCATCTCCGTTGGCAAAAGGAAAAGGGCGTTAAAATTACCGAGCCCTTCCGTGCTGACGGGCTGGAACGCATTTTATATAAGTGCCCCGCTTGCAAAACAGAAGGAAAAATGTGCGGCAAAGGTGAAACCATTACTTGCTCCGCCTGCGGAAAGGTTTACCGCATGAACGAATACGGCGAAATGCAGGCAACTGTCGGTAAAACCGAGTTTTCGCATATTCCCCATTGGTACGCATGGCAAAGGCAAGAAGTAAAGAATGAAATTGAAAACAAAACCTACCTGCTGAATACCCAAGTGGATATCGGCATGCTTGTGGACGGCAAAGCCATATATATGGTAGGTGACGGCAGACTTGTTCATTCGTTAGACGGGTTCAATCTGGTGGGATGTGACGGCAAGTTGAACTACACGCAGAAACCTCTTGCGAGCTACAGTTTGTACGCCGATTATTATTGGTATGAAATCGGCGACGTTATCAGTATCGGCAATAAAGAAGCGGTCTATTATTGCTTCCCCAAAGACAAAAGCGTACCCGTTGCCAAGGCACGCCTTGCAGCAGAAGAGCTTTATAAATACACAAAATCAAAAAAACGGACATAAGCCGCAAAAAGCACTAAAAGCACAGAGTATATTCTCTGTGCTTTGTTGTTTTGTGGCAAAACTACCCTATAAAATTATACAATTCTTCGAAATTCAAAACCGTGGCACCGCAAAAATGCTCTCCATCACGGTCGAACAATACGGGTGATATTCCCATTTCCTCGGCGGCAACAAGATTTTTGGCACTGTTATCCACCAAAATACACTCCGCAGGTCGGGCGCCGATTATCTCCAGACAATCATCAAATATCTTAAAATCAGGCTTCCGCGCACCAACACTTCCGCTTATTATCTTGTGGAAAAAATACTTGTTTATGCCGAAATATTCGGTAATATACTCGCTCCACTCGGGAATGTCGTTGGAAACGAGAACAAGTTTATATTTATCCTTTATTTTTTCCGCAAAGGGAATAAAACCTTTGTCAAGCGTCAAGTGATTTTGGATGTATTCCTTCATTGCCTTTTCGGTATCCTTAAATCCCAACGCGGACAAAAATTCATAAGAAGTCACTTCTCCAAGCTGTGCTTTTGTAAACATCTTTTGATTGCGAATTATATCTGTTATTCTTTGGTATTCGCTTTCGGGAAAGGAATTATATACATACGGCAGAAAGTTTCCTTTACTCTCCTCAAGTATAACACCGTACATATCTATAAGTATTGTTGTATATGGTTTTATCATAGTTTATTCCTGTTCTTTGCTATATAAATAGTACCATGCGTCTCCGTCCGGATGAGCGGATTCATACGCAAACCCTGCTTTTTCAAAGCATTTTTGCGATGCAACGTTATTGGGAAAAATAACCGCCATCGCAGTGACAACATCTTCGCCAATAATTTCCTTACCGCAAAGGAGAATATCACGCAGAGCCTTTGTGCCGTATCCCTTTCTACGCATAAAAGGCGATATTATATACTCGGACACCCAGTGCTGTTCTTCAGAACAGCAGATCGCTATAACACCAAACGGCGTTACACCGTCAAAAGCTATTTTAACATACGCTTTTCCGCCAACCTGCATCGACACCTCGTTTATGTAATAATCGCGATAATCCTTCCAGCCTTCATCAATGCCGGTATATTTTACCGCTTCGGTGTCCAGCCATGAATCGATGAGCTCATCATATTCCTCGGTGCAATCTATCCAATTAAAAGTTGACATTGTCATTTATTCCTTTCTTTGATAGCGCAAAGAACTTTATTAATTTCCTTTAATGCTCTATCCCGCACCGCAGTATCCGTGTTTTCACAAACAAAAAATTTGCCATCTTTATAATCGAAAAGCTCAAAAAGCATTTCCTGCGAATAAAGGGTTTCTATATTTCGGATTTGCTCATATCCGTCCGTATATATACGTTCTTTATATATATGTTTCAAAAACGGTGCTGTCGTAAACATTTTGAAATCCACTCTGTCGTCAAGCGCGGAAAGAAGCAACGGAAAAGTTCCGCAATAACCCGATTCAACAACAACTATACGTTCTTCCTTGATAGAACCAAGGAGCCGCTTCAATTCATTAGCTAGCTGCGGATGATCCAAAAGTATTTGCCGTATATGGGAACAGCAATACTGCTTAAATTCAGAGTAATCGGTAATTCCTTTCTCAAGCGCATTGTAGATAGGTTCTCTAACAGCATCATCAAAATACTTTTCTTTTGTGTAAATTTCGGTAAATCGTCGTCCGATCATCCAAGGATAGACACTTTTCATCCCGCTCGCGCAAAAGTATATATACGGAATAAGCGTATCGCGCAAAAGGAAAACATAGGCGGTATCATCTTCTTTTTTTATCCAATCACTATAAAAGAGCAATTCATCTATAACAGGATTATCAGAAACTTCGTTACAGTTTGATGCTTCCGACATAATACCATCTATATATGACGACACTTCGCACACTCTTCCATTAAAACAAGATTTGTTATCCGACAAAGAAGCAACCTCAAAGGGAGTTTCGCCGTACTTTGAAATGATTTCACGTAGTTTTGTTGCGCCAAATCCCGACTTTTCAAGCTCGTCATTCAAATACAAATATCCCTCGGAAACAAGGTCATCAAGTATCTTAAGCAGTTGCTTGGCTTCACGTACTTCATCAAAAGTCAAAACCGCATTGCTGTAATATTCAATTTTATTACGGTAATACTCCGTGTTGAAAGTTATAAAGCTCATCATTTCCTCGTGAAACAAAAACACAATTTGATTGCAAACATTATATCATTTTATTTACTGATTAGCAACTAAATTAACAGAAAAAGCATTTACGCATTAGGTTAGTAAAATCAATTTATAATTGTTTTTCAATATCCGCTCCCCGTTTTGGAGAATTGTAAACCACAAATTTATTGACTATATGCAAAAAACAATGTATCATTTAATCACGGCCGTAAGAAAATTTAACGGAGGAAACACAAATGTGTGAAATCGGCAAAAAGATAAAAGAATTAAGAACAAGTCATGGTATTACTCAATGGCAGTTGGGCGAGAAAATCGGTGTTTCGGAAAAAGTTATTTCCAAATGGGAAAACGGAGACACTGCCCCGGGTGTTGAATATATTCCCGCTATAGCAGATGTTTTTGACATTGACACAGATTTTCTTTTTGACAGAAAACGCGAAAGCTTTAATAGCCTTCATACCACTTTAATGGAGTATATGAAATCTGTTCCGGAAGACCAATCAATAAGCGAAGCGCACAAATTGTTTCAGTATTTAACCATCGGTGCTGAAATGAGCGCAATGGCGGATTCGGGTTATTACAGTGACGACGCGCTGGCGGAAATACAAGATTCGTTGGTTTTATGTGCAGAGCAAAAAGACGAAAGAATACAATGCCATTCTCATGGTGAATTACACGAAGACAAAGCAAATACATTCTGGAGCAAGGAATATATGCAAAACGCACTTTGGAGCGTACAACGCGGCGAAATGAAAATGTGTGTACTGCAAAACTCCGATGATGTGTATATGACAGATGCGTTAGGCAGATACGGACTTATGCGCAAGCTGTTTGCTTTTCTCGCACTCGATGATGCGGATAAACTTCTTGGTAATTTTGTTTTTAACAATAAAGCAAAAAACTTCACCTTGGAACACCTTGTAAAAACCGCAGCCGTCTCTAAAGAAACAGCAAAGAAATTTATTGAATTGCTTTTTGACCTAAAAGAAAACACAAACGAAATGATTATTGGAAAACGCGAAGCGGTAATATCCGATACTCAAACCACTATATACGATTACCACCCGGGAGTTTTTGAAACAATCTTGAAATCGGTTGTATTAACAGCGTCTGTTCTCACCCGAGAAAGGAACGGCTTCAGATGAGTAAGGTTATCGGCGAAACAATAAAAAAATTAAGAAAAGAACGTGGTATGACCCAAACCGAGGTTGCGGAAAAGCTGTTTATGTCACCACAAAACATTTCGCGCGTGGAAAGCGGAGACGGTGAACCTACAGTCGAAATGCTGATGCAGATATCCGAACTGTTCGATGTTTCAATAGATACGCTCGTGGGCAGAAACACGCTTTCAAAAAGCGAGATGCTAAAGTTTACGGAAAACTATTTTAAGGATGCAACAGCAAACGAGGTATCGGAACGTATATTTGATATTTTCCGCAGTGTGCTTAGCGGACGCTTTAAGGCTTTCGCGGGAGAGGATTGTTATGTCAGTAAATCCACATATTCCACGCTTGTAACTCCCGAACTAAATGCCTTTTATGCCGACCGTGACGATTGCCCAAAAATGTTTTTGGCGTTACACTCGGACGAATTAATCATCGGTGATACGGAAGCAAGTGAATTATCTCGTTTGTTCGGCATTTTTTCAGATAAAAACCTATTAACAATATTACCGACACTTAACGAGGTGTCAAAAATCAACAAACATTTCGATAAAGTGTCATTATGCAAAGCTTTGGGAATTTCAGTTACTCAAGCGGATGATATTTTCCTCGCCTTGCAAAACGCAGGATGCCTGACAGCAGAAAAGTTGTTTTTAGACGGGAGTGAAATAACCCTTTACACGCCCGGAGTCGGCAAAAGAGCGCAAGCGCTCCTTTCCGCAGCAAAGCTTTTGTACCTACGTAAAACCGACGGAAACGCTCGGTAAACACGCAAAAATCAGGGTGCCGTTTTATTATAGCGGCACCCTGAAAATCTTATGTTATATGTTGCTGATAATTGTATCATTGACTAAAACATTATTTTGCTATATAATATACTTAACCGATTTTGCAAAGGGAAAATTCTTATGACAAAACATATATGGACAATATCAGATAACAAGCTTTATTGGAACGTTGAAAAAGGCTTCGCTCACCGCGACGATATTGAAATGAGCGGTCTTTTTGCTGATTATATCGTGTATTACGGAGTAAATGAGGACGGCACGCTGTTGCTTTTCCAAAAGTGCTACTTCCCCGTTTTGCGCACTATTCCAAACAATACCCACGCAACATTTTGTTTTGATATTCCCCAAGCAAACAGACCTGCGTTCACAGTGAACGGAAGCGTTGTTAACGAATATCCCAAGCAGTTTATTCTTGACGGCACTCTTAAAATAAAATGTGATACCGACTTCGGTTTCACCACAGAGAGATGCTTTTTCCCAGCATCCGAAAGCAAATACTGTATGGAACGGGTCACAATAACCGCTACAGAAAACATCTCTCTTTCTCTTTCACTACCCTCTGATTACATACACTCCTACGGCAGAGGAACAAAGGGAGTTTACGTTTGCAGGATACAGCACAGCGCTCCTGAAACTATATACCTCAAAATCGGAGAAGCTTTTACTTTTCATATCGGGTATTCTGCCCATATCTCCAATGAAAAAGCTACCCTTCCCGATGCAGGCGAAGAATACAAAAAACGTTTACAGCGCGTTACAGAGCTTTGTGATAATGCTTTGGTGTTAAAGACAGGAAAAGATGAGCTTGACGTTATGACACGCTTCGCCAAGCTGCGTGCAGGAGAAAGCATATTTCAAACCATAACGGGAAAATATCATTCTCCGGGCGGACACGCATATTATGCAGCTACCTGGTGTAATGACCAAGTGGAATACGCAGGCCCTCACTTCGCTATGACGGGAGATAAAACCGCTATAGAAGCTTCCTTGAATGCTTACCGCGGATACATTCCCTTTATGTCGGACACATATCACAGACTTCCCTCTTCCATAATTGCTGAAGGGCTTGATATATGGGAAGGCGCAGGCGACAGAGGCGATGCGGCAATGTATCTTTACGGTGCTTCGCTTTTCTGCCTGTATCTCGGCGACAAAAAAATCGCCGAAGAACTGTATCCCGCCATAAAATGGTGTGCCGAATACTGCGAAAGACGAAAATCACCGGAAGGTGTTATTTGCTCGGATTCCGACGAGCTGGAAGGCAGATTTCCCACAGACGGAAAAGCAAATCTGTCAACGTCTTCGCTTTGCTACGGCGGACTGGTGTTTGCTTCAAAATTGGCAACTGCTTTGGGCGATTGCGAAAGCTCTACACTATTTCAAAAACGCGCAAAGGAGCTGGAAGCGGCTATTGAAAGCTACTTTGGCGCTGTTCTTCACGGATTTAATACTTATCGTTACTCAAAAGGATTTGATACCCTTCGGGCATGGATATGTCTGCCCCTTTGCATGGGAATAAAACGCCGCGCCAAGGACACTCTTGACGCCATGCTTTCCGAGTATTTGTGGACTGAAGAAGGAATGCTGACCTGCGAAAAAAGCGCAGAAAATACATCTGATACGATATGGGACAGGTCCACTCTTTACGGTATAAAATGCGCGTTTCTGGCAGGCGCAGGCAATAGAATAACCACGCCGCTCCTTAAATACTGCCGTAAGCGTCTGGTTTGCGATCGCGTTCCCTACGCGGTAGAAGCATATCCCGAGGGAGACAAACGCCACCTGTCAGCCGAAAGCGCGCTGTTTGTCCGCGTTGTCACCGAAGGTCTGTTCGGCATTATGCCCGAAAGTTTTGACTCATTTTCCTTTGTCCCCTTCCTGCCCGACGGAATGACAGAAATATCTCTTTCAAAGATTCATATTTGCGGCGGATGCTACGATATAAAGGTGAACGAGGATACATACTCCGTAGCCTGCGACGGAAATGTGATTTCGTCCGGGAATGCGGAAAACAAGCGGATAATGATAAACAAATAAAACCCACGAGAAAGGAGCAAGTAATGCACAGAATGGCGAATGCGGCAGCGCATTTACTCGATACAAGCGATGAAAAACATTATATAATTGCGCCTACAAAAAAGCTTTTAAGAATTGCCGCGATTTTATTTTTTGTTGCAGTGGTTTTACTTACACTTTCAAGCGGATTTGCATTAATCATTACCATTCCTTTTTTGGTAATAGAAGGATATTTTTACTATTTCTTTTGTAAGATATGGCGTTCTTACCGTTACTCAACAGCGTGGCTGATCATACTCCCCGCTCTTGCGGTCTTCGTTTCCATTGGAATAAAAATGCTGTTGTATTATTTAGTACTTTAGGAGGAAAAATGAAAAGCATCATCTGGGCAGAAACTGACACAAGGAAATCTTTCAATGATTTTTCCTTTATCACAAGATTGGATATTAACACCCTGATAAATATTAACCACGGCAGAAAGTTCGGAGAGCCCGAAAGAGACCTGTGCGAATTTTTTACTGTTGACAGAAACACAATAGAACAAAGGCAGGAATTGTTCGCTGAACTTTTGGCGAAACCTGCACTTTATGAAAGACTTTCAAAGAGTTTTTTGGTATTAGAAGATTTTTTTGAAATACAAAAAGAAAAAGAAACTGCGCTTTCCAACGAAAAACTACTGTACAGTATTAAAGAGCTTGAAACAAGAGTTGAATATCTTAAAGAGATTAAAAGCATTTTTGCCGAATACGAAGTAAAAAGCCGTGCACTTTTGGTACTGTGGGAAAAGATAAAGCCTATCTGCACCACACAAGAATTCGATACCCTTTGCGAAGAGGTAGATAAACAAATACATACCATTACCGAAATAAAGAGCATTACTGTGGGAATTAATTTAAATGCTCAAATGAAACCCGTTGAGGCAGGTCTTATCTCCGTACACGAAGAAAGCTATGTTTCCGGCGAATTCATGGACAAATTGATGCGTCTTAATTTCAAAAACAGCGAATTTGTCTGCGCGGCGCCGCTTGTACCCCTTGACAAAAACCTGACAGCCGAAGAAGCAAGTTCGTTGCGCGCTTCGGCAAACTCCGCTTTAAACAAGGTGTTTGCATCGGGTTTGAAATCTTGGGCAGGAGTTGTAAAAAAGTACGCGGTAAACAATCTTAACGTATTATCTTATTCCATACACGAATGGAGATTTGTTGTTGCGTGTATGAAAACGCTTACGGAGCTAAATAAAAAGGGTTTGTCTCTGTGCAAGCCTCGCTTTGCCGAAAGTGATGAGATTGATGGACTTTATCACCCCATACTTGCTTTGAATACCGAAAAAGACAAGGATGTGATCAAAAACGAACTTACCTTTGACGATAACGGCAGCATATACATTTTGACAGGTCCCAACCAAGGCGGAAAATCCATTTATACTCAGTCTGTGGGAATTTTATACACAATGCTCCATTTAGGCTTACCTCTTCCCGCCAAAAGAGCGGATATTAAAGCTGTAGATGCGATACTGGTTCATTTTATAGACATTAAAGACCGTTCCTATGTGCACGGAAGATTATCCGACGAATGCGAGAAAATACAGATAATTAACAAAAACATTACCCAAAACAGCTTGTTTTTGTTTGACGAAGCGCTTTCCAGCACCAATTCCACCGAAGCTGTGGTTATTGCTACCGAAATTATCACTGCGTATTCAGATATAGGCGCAAGAGGACTTTGGACCACTCACTTCCACGAGCTATGCGGTTTGGAAAACTCATACACAAGCGGAAAAACAAAAATAGTTAACATTTGTGCGCGCATTGATGAAAATTCACATAAACGTGTATTCAAGATAATTCGCGGACACTACGGACAAAGTTATGCAATGGATATTGCAAAGGCGTATAACCTTACAAAGGACGAAATATTAAGAAATACGAAAGAATAAACAACACAAAAAGCTTTTTGCGAAATTTTGTCGCAAAAAGCTTTTTATTTGAAAGAATCTGTATTGTTTTTGAAGAAATCGTGGTAGATGCGCACATTTTCGATATCTGTCCATTTTTTAACTGTTACGGGACGGGAATCGAGGTCGTATATTTTTGCTCCTTTCATTGCAAGCAGAAAGGGCGAATGAGTAGAGATAATAAATTGACATCCATAAAAACGTGCGGAATCTTCTAAAAAGCTTACAAGTTGAAGCTGAAGTTTTGCGGAAAGGCTGTTTTCAGGCTCGTCCAGCAGATAAAGGGCGTTTTCCTCTATCTTTTGCGTAAAGTAAACAAAAGCACTTTCGCCGTTGGACTTCCCTTCCAGTTCCTTTGGCAAGCGTCTGGAAACGTATGCGGATTTTGTGGAACGCTTTGCTTCCAAGCACCGTTTGAACTCATCGTGCTCGGCGAGAGATGTAAAACGCGGCATGGGGTTATCGTTGGTAATATAATGCTCGCTCAACAATTCTTCGCGCCTACGGTCGATCCCCTCATTTACCGCGCGGATATCAAGCAAAAAATCAAAAACGTCATCGCTGGTTATTTTCTTGCTGGAGTTGGGAACTCGATTAACATTCGGTGCAAGCGTGTATGAACACATATCCAGATACGACTTAAAATAGGGCGTATCGTTAAACAATGCAGAGGCGTCCACACTCAATTTTTCGGAAATGATATTGAGCAAAGTGGATTTGCCGGAGCCGTTTCCGCCGCAGAAAATGGTTATTGGTTCAAAAGAAATACGTTGGAGCTCCTTATTGGGAAACAATTTGAAAGGATACACGTTATTATGAGAATAACATTGCATTTCAAGTTGATACGGAAAAGACAGTAAATATCCATCCTCGTCCTTACGGCTCGGCAGAACAAAATCTTTAAGATACACGAAAAGCACCTCCTTTTTAAGTATAACACACATTTTATCTAAAAGCAACCGTCAACAACCGACAAATATTTTTAACGTTTATTGACGTTTTCGCTTGACAAACGTAAATAAACGTGATATAGTATTAATGCAAAGCAAGACAGGTCGACATGGTTTGCTTTGCAGTTTAATGCTTTGAAAGGAGAAAAAATGTTTATTGAAGAAAGACATCAAGCAATTCTTGATATACTTGCGGAAAAAGGCAGTATAACCACCACTGAGATACAGACTCTCTTTAACGTAGGCTACGGCTCTGCTCAAAGAGACCTGCGTATGCTTGAAGAACAGGGTCTGCTGAAACGAACTCACGGCGGAGCGATTCCTGTACGCCAGATTGCCGCAGGAAAGCCTTCCACGGTTACCTGCAAGGACATTACGGAAGAAAAGAGAAACTATGTTACCATTGCAGAAAAAGCTGTTTCTATGATAAATAATAACGATGTAGTGTTTATCACCTCTGCCACGGTAGGATATTTTATGGCGAGAGCACTGCCCGAGAATTTGAAAATACGGGTGGTTACCAACTCTATAATAATAGCCGAGGAAATGCGGAAAAATCCGATGATTTCTGTAATACTGCTGGGCGGAGAGATGGACGGAAAAGGAAACTGTTACGATGCCTTTGCTATTGAAATGGTGAAAAAGCTCCGATTTGATAAATGCTTTATAACCGCCGCCGCAATTTCCGCAGACTTCGGTCTGTCCATACAAAAATCACAGGCTATAAGCTTTTGGAATGCGGTTATGGACAGTTCAAAGCTTTCCGTGGGTCTGTTCCCTACTGAGAAGATAGGGTTTGAATCTATTGTGAGCATCTGTCCTGCCAACAGGCTGGACGTTCTTATTACCGATTGGAACGCTTTAGAGGAAGACCTCGCAAAATTCGACAAAAAAGGCATTGAGATAGTAATAGCCGAAAAAGAATAATATTACGCCCTGCATTCTCTGCAGGGCATTTTTACGGTTATTTACTTATCTGTGAAATATCATAAGGTGTTGTCTGGTAAACAAAATAGTTGAGCCAGTTGCAGAAAAGCAGATTTGCGTGAGCGCGCCACGAAACTATGGGAGGCTTTGTATCGTCATTGCCGGGGAAATAATTTTTAGGGATATCGATAGGAAGCCCAGCGTTTTTATCACGCAGGTATTCACGGTTAAGCGTATCCGGATCATATTCGGAGTGACCAAACACAAAAAGCTGGCTACTGCTTTCGTTTTTAAGCGCATACACACCCGCTTCTTCGGAAGAAGCAAGTATTTTCAGCTCCGGGACTGCTTCTATCGCCGCGCGGGGAACGGTGGTGTGGCGTGAATGAGGTGCCATAAATACATCATCAAATCCGCGGAACAGTATAGAATTTTTATAATCCACCACATGTGGATAAACACCGAAAAGTTTTCTTTCCAAAGGTACTTTATTTATTCCGTAATGATAATAAAGTCCTGCCTGAGCGCCCCAGCATATATGAAGCGTGGAATGAACGTTTGTCTTTGTCCACTCCATTATCTCGCAAAGTTCTTCCCAATAATCGACCTGCTCAAAATCGAGTTTCTCCACAGGTGCACCGGTAATTATCATGCCGTCAAAGGTGCGGTGCTTCACTTCATCAAAGGTTTTGTAAAAGGAAAACAGATGCTCCTCCGCCACATTCTTCGATGTGTGGGTCTTTGCATGGATAAGTTCCATCTCTATCTGTAAAGGAGTGTTTCCCAGCAGGCGTGAAAACTGGGTCTCCGTTTCGATTTTGGTAGGCATAAGATTAAGCACCAACAGCTTAAGGGGTCTTATATCCTGCGTCATCGCACGGGTTTCTGTCATTACAAATATATTCTCGTCAGCCAGCGTTTTTACCGCAGGCAGATCGTTAGGTATCTTTATAGGCATATAATAATTCCTTTATATTTTTTCAAGTGCTTGGGCGATATCGGCAATCAGATCCTCCGTACCCTCAATACCGCAGGAAAGGCGTATAAGGTCGGGAGTAACGCCGCAAGCAATCAGTTCATCATCGGAAAGCTGACGGTGTGTTGTGCTGGCAGGATGGAGGCAACAGCTTCTTGCATCTGCAACGTGAGTCTCGATAGCCGCGATAGTAAGTGCTTCCATAAACTTTTCGGCGGCGGCTTTTCCGCCCCTAACACCAAAGCTTACAACACCGCAAGAGCCGTTGGGCATATATTTTTGCGCAAGAGCATAATCTTTATCACCCTTAAGTCCGCAGTATTTGACCCAAGAGATCTTCTCGTGTGCGGACAGATATTCTGCAACTGCTTGCGCGTTTTTGCAATGCTGCTTCATGCGCAGGTGCAGACTTTCAAGACCGAGATTAAGTATAAACGCGGATTGGGGAGACTGGGTCGCGCCGAGGTCACGCATAAGCTGTGCGGTAGCCTTGGTAATGTACGCGCCTTCGATGCCGAAGCGCTCGGTATAAGTAATACCGTGGTAGCTTTCGTCGGGGGTGCAAAGTCCGGGGAATTTATCTGCGGACTTGGTCCAATCAAACTTACCGCTGTCAACAATACATCCGCCCACAGCAGAGCCGTGTCCGTCCATATACTTGGTAGTGGAATGGGTAACTATATCCGCGCCCCACTCAAAGGGACGGCAGTTAACGGGAGTTGCAAAGGTGTTATCTATTATAAGAGGACAACCGTGGGCGTGTGCGGCAGACGCAAAACGCTCAATATCCAGCACGGTAAGCGCGGGGTTTGCCACCGTCTCGCCGAAAACCGCCTTTGTGTTGGGACGGAACGCCGCTTCAAGCTCTTCGTCGGTACAATCGGGAGAAACAAAAGTAAACTCAATTCCCATTTTGCGCATGGTAACGTTAAAAAGGTTAAATGTTCCGCCGTAAATGCTGGAGGATGACACAACGTGGTCGCCTGCCTGCGCAATATTGAATATAGCAAAAAACGAAGCCGCCTGACCGGAAGAAGTAAGCATTGCCGCAGTACCGCCCTCAAGTTGGCAGATCTTCGCCGCAACAGTATCGCAGGTGGGGTTTTGCAGACGGGAATAAAAATATCCGCTCGCTTCAAGATCAAAGAGCTTGCCCATATCTGTTCCGGTGTCGTATTTGAAGGTGGTGCTTTGAATTATGGGAATCTGTCTGGGCTCGCCGTTGCCGGGAGTATAACCGCCCTGAACGCATTTTGTTTCTATATTTGCCATAAGAAAAGTCTCCTCTTAAAGAAAGTTACAACATTGTAAAATACAGTATAACACAACAAAAATAAAAATAAAAGACTAAAAACGATAATTTTTATTTTTTATTCAAATCATCTGTGTTTATTGAAGTGAATTATTGACATGGTAAAACTAATGTGTTATAAAATTAGTATCTAAATTATTTTAAGGAGGAACTTACATGAAATGTATTAAAAAGTATCTTGCGGAGTTTATAGGCACTTTTGTACTGGTGTTCTTCGCTTGCGGAACCGCTGCGGTCGTTGGCTGTTCTGCTGAAAACGGAACCGGATATCTGCTCACAGCGCTTGCTTTCGGTCTTGTTATCGTTGCAATGGCTTACTCTATAGGCAACATTTCCGGCTGTCATATCAACCCAGCAGTTTCTATAGCGATGCTTATTAACGGCAAAATGAACATCAAAGATTTTATAGGTTACGTCATCGCACAGTTTCTCGGCGCGGTGGCAGGCGCCGCAGCACTTATGGCGTTTGTCGGCAAGGAAAGCGGTCTGGGCGCAAACGCACTTTACAAAGACAACATATGGCTGTCACTCCTCATAGAGGTTATTCTCACCTTTGTTTTTGTAATTGCAATTTTAGGCGTTACTTCTAAAGAAAATAGCGGCGCAGTTGCAGGCATCGTTATCGGTCTCTCCCTCACCCTCGTCCATATTTTGGGCATCTCCTTTACCGGAACTTCCGTTAACCCCGCACGTAGCTTTGGCCCAGCTCTGTTCGTGGGCGGCAATTCTCTTGCAAACGTATGGGTGTTTATCGTTGCACCGCTCATTGGCGGAGCGCTTGCGGCAGTTGTTTATAAATTCTTAGTATCAGAGAAAAAATAAGAAAATGTTGTTCTGTTCGCTTCCTGCGTCGAAAACCATCGCAACCGAGCACCATGCTCCGAAATCGAATATAATCTAATCCAAAGGCAGAGGAGTAATTCCTCTGCCTTTGTCATTACATTTATTCAATTACCGTTACAAGCTCTTCAAAGTGTCTGCGTTTTTTAGTGCGGAGGGGGTCGTCCTTTTTGGGGTAGCCGAGGGTTATAACAAGGCGGACGGTGGAATCGATACCGCAGAGAGCGCGCAGTTTGTCATCGTCAAACCAGCCGAGGATACACGTTCCCAGTCCTTGTGCCGTCGCTTCCGCAGTGATATATGCCGCGGCGATGCCGATATCTATTGAACGATAATCGTTCTTCTTTACCTTTGCCCCGAGTGCCGCGGAGCCGACGTATGGTTTTTCGGAAATTATTATCAAAACAGGAGCGTCATCCGCAAACTTGTTCATCCCCATACCTTGTGTATACTTGGCGGCGCGGGATGCAATTTCGCCTTTGCAGACAGTAAAATGATAGGGCTGACCGTTGCAGGCAGAAGGAGACAAACGGGCGGATTCAAGAATAGCGTTTATCTTTTCTTGTTCTACGGGACGCTCGGAATCATATTTACGGCAAGACTGACGGGTTTGGGCAATTTCTGTAAAATTCATATATACGCTCCTCAAAGATTTATAATAAAATTATATAGCACCCAACGAAAAAAATCAAGCCGATATCAGTTCATATCTTAACTCATTTATAAATCTGTGCGCAAACAAACGAGTGTCCGCAAACACAAACATTACAAGAAACAAAAGCATTGCGAGCGGTATGAACCCTGCATAATCACCGAAGTGTATAAACGCAAGAAATCCAAAAATCTGCAAAAGCACAAGAAAGCAAGAACAAAGAAACGTAAAAATACGGGCGAATTTGTTTAAGGAAAAGGTCAACACTATATCTATTTTTTTGTTACTTTCAGTCACTTTTGCTTTGACATTGCAGATAGCCTTAAATGAATCTGCGGAAGGAATAAACAGGTAACCGTCCTCTTCTTTGACACACGATAACGAATGGTTGCCAACCTCAACCCGCGTAGAAAGAAACGAGGTATCTATATCGGAATCGGCGGGAGAAACAGTTAGTGTTTTTTCAAATTCAAACAGTTTTATTTTCATAAAGTATACCCGACACTTACAAAAATTTCGACGTGGGACTTTCTACCTTGGGATATAGATATTCTTCGATAGTAACGGGAATAAACGGTTTCACATCGGTATGTGACGAGCAGAAATCAAGGATAATACGGTATACCTCACCGTCTTTTCTGGCAGCATAATAATCCCAGTTTCGTTCCTGATTCAAAAAGCTGCAGCTGCATTTGATCTTTACGTTTTTAAGGTCTTTTCGCTCGTGCCTTTGGGTATCGGCTTCTTTATCGGAAA
>JAZSIT010000061.1:0-1830 GCA_045533895.1 Eubacteriales bacterium | reverse complement strand
ACATTAAACAACATACGCCATTGCGTACATAAATGTCACTACCGAAAGGACGGTAAGGGCAAATACCACAGCACAGATGGATATTATCATTAGTATCAACTTGTTTTTCACCTGTGACCGGGTGTATTCGTCAGGCTGTGCCGTGTTTGCGCGCTTTGCTTTTATAAAGGCAAAAATCCCATAAGCAAGAAAAGCGTAGGACGCCATGCACAACAGAGAGCTGAAGGATATTCCGCAAAGATATAATAATAATTTCATATCAACTGTTGGTAATCCCATATTACATTCCACCCATCATACCCATAATGGCTATAATATAAACGATAAACGCCGCGAACACAATCAACAAAGACACGCCGATACCGATAACCGACATAATAAGCATGTTCTTTTTCTTTTTTGCGATAGGAAGGTATGTGTCGGGGTCGGTCTTTGCGGCGTTGTTGGCTTTAACCATACCGATAATGGACAGCACCAGCAAAACCTCAAATACAAGACAAGCAATTCCCATCAAAAAACAAATAATATAAAAAATTATAAGCAAAAAGGGCAATCCTGCGGGCATAATAAAAAATCTCCTTTGTTAATATTTCTGTAATAATTGTAGCACAACAAAAGGGTAATGTCAATGCGGCTTTTACTCAAAAACATATATCTTGGTGTTAAAAACCAGTTGCAGATCTTTTTTGCCCGTATACACCGTGTAAAAAACATCGCCTGCCTGCGCATCGCCGTAAACAGATTTGTCAACGGCGACAAAGGCTTTTTCAAAATGCAACAGATTTTGTGTTTCGGTCCGGCGGTAAAAAGAAATCTCCTTTTTCTCCTTTGTAATAAGTTTTTCCTTGGTAAAATAAAATTTACCGTTCTTTATCCTGAACAGATCTATATAATAATACTTAAGCACAAAAAGAGTAAAAAAGGTTATAACTGCAGGGCAGAGTATAAGTATCGCGGCAGGGTGGATGTGTATGCCGCCGTAGGTGTGCAGTCGGTTTCCCGTTAACAGCACGGGGAGATAAAGCAAAAGACACACCGCCGCCAACACGTCCACCGCAGTAACAAGCAAAGCCGCAGAGCGTTTTTTATGTATTTTTTCTGTAAGTGCTTTCTGTATGTCTTGCCTTGTAAGAATTTGTTTTTCCATGTAAAGTTATGCGTCCTGCTTGTATTCAAAATAGTCGGTATGGTAAGCCATAACTATCTTGCCGTCGGACCTTTTGGTTACCACGTACATAAGGTCACCCTTGTGAGCAGTGTGGTAAACACCCAGCGCCTTCATGGGATACTCCTTGCTCCAGGAATAATTGTTTTCGGAAACACGCCAGGATTTTCCGTTTTCAAAGGTAATGGTATAATTTGACACCTCGCGCATACGAGGAAGGCGCAAACCGCCGGTTATATAGGTTTCCTCGGCAGTGTCCCTTACTTTCTCGGTATTAACACAGTAATCGTCAAAAGAAAGGGTCTTTTGCAGTCTTTTTTTAAGCAATACCCGCCGTAATATAAGCGTTACGGGCAAAAGCACCACGACCAGCGCAAGAGATACGCCAAACCATACATCCATCTGAGGGACAAACCACGACGCCACACCCAGAAGAATACCGATAACAACGCAAGAAGCCAAAGTTATAATATAGACTCCTTGACGCTGCTTTGCAGGCCACAGTATGGCATGAATAATATCTTTTTTTATTTCCTTGGAAGAAAAAACTTCTTTTTTACGCATTTTTATTTCAACTCCTTGTGTTATTGTTATGATTGTATCATATCCCGACGTAAAAATCAACAGGTCGTGTTGTATATCGTTATTGCGAAAGAAGATACAGC
>JAZSIT010000013.1:0-10837 GCA_045533895.1 Eubacteriales bacterium | reverse complement strand
TCACCGGCGAATATACTTATGCCGATATGCTTAACGGCGGAGAAAAGGTGAATTAATTGTTTTTATACCCTGCGTTTTTTGTTTTCGCAGGGTATATTTTTACGTATATTTGTCAAAATACACACGGGGTGATATATTTTGACAGACGAAAATAACAACGAAAACAACAACGAAAACCGAGAAGATATTTCTCCCGATCAGGAGAGCGTTACTACAGAAAGCGGTATCCATGCCCTTATTATCGCAGGGCAGATAGAAGGACATTTTACCGCAGGCGCACAGGCAAAAAGCACCAGATACGAGCAATGTATTCCCACTCTGGTGGCGGTGGAGGAATCCTCGAATATCGGCGGACTTTTGCTGCTTATTAACACCATCGGCGGCGATGTGGAGGCAGGACTTGCCATTGCGGAGCTTATTGCGGGAATGAAAAAGCCGACTGTTTCCATTGTTCTGGGCGGCGGACATTCTATCGGCGTGCCGCTTGCGGTAAGCGCAAAAAAATCTTTTATCGTGCCGTCGGCGACCATGACTCTCCATCCCGTGCGGATAAACGGTCTGGTTATCGGCGTACCGCAGACCTACAGTTATTTTGAGAAAATGCAAAACCGCATTGTGGATTTTATAGTCCGCAATTCCCGCGCGGACGGCGACGAACTGCGCAAGCTTATGTGCCGTACCGACGAGCTTACCACCGATATCGGCACTGTTCTGGAAGGAAACGAGGCGGTGGAGAAGGGGATTATAGACGAAGTCGGCGGCTTGGGCGATGCTGTTGCGGCTCTTAAAGAGATGATGCGGGAAAAGGGAAAACATCAAGAAAAAATCTAAAAAAATCTATTGACAAACCGCTTTTCTTGTGTTAATATAGCAAGTGCCGCGTGTATGGGGTTTTTGAAGTTGCGCTTAAAACGCACACCTGCTAAGCAGCGAGTCTATAAAGAAAGAGAGGTGCTGCACCAATGTTTGCAATAGTAGAAACAGGAGGAAAGCAGTACAAAGTCAGCGAAGGCGACGTTATCTACGTTGAAAAGCTTGACGTTAACGAAGGCGACACTTACACCTTCGAAAAGGTATTGGCAATTTCCACCGCAGAAGGCTTTGTTGCAGGAAACCCTGTTGTTTCCGCAAAGGTAGAAGCTAATGTGGTTAAGAACGGCAAGGGCAAGAAGATCCACGTACTCCGTTACAAGGCAAAGAAGAACGAGAAGAAGCATATCGGCCACAGACAGCCTTACACCAAGCTTCAGATCACTTCTATCAACGCTTAATTATGATTAAAGCGGAAGTCAGCTTCGGAAAGAAAGATTGCCGTATCCGTGTTTCCGGTCATTCGGATTATGCGGAATCGGGCAGTGATATCGTCTGTGCCGCAGTCAGTTCAATGTTAATGCTTACCCTTAATACGGTGACAGAAAGATTGGGCTGTAAAGCGGATATTCAGGCAGATAACGACGGAGCTACCGTAAACGCCAAGGTGTTTGATTATACGCCTGCGGCGGAAGGAATTATTAAGCAATTTGCACGGGAGGTATGGGAGATTTCCCAAAGCTATCCCGAAAACGTAACGGTTAATGCCGATTTTTTGAAAGGAGAAATTTCACAATGCTTAGATTGACTATACAGTTTTTTGCACATAAGAAGGGCGTTGGTTCTACCAAGAACGGTCGTGATTCCGAGTCCAAGCGTCTCGGCGCAAAGCGTGCAGACGGTCAGTTCGTAGTTGCAGGCAACATTCTTGTTCGCCAGCGCGGAACCAAGATCCACCCGGGCAATAATGTCGGCAGAGGTTCTGACGACACTCTGTTCGCACTTGCAGACGGCGTCGTTAAGTTCGAGCCTATGGCAGGCGGCAGAAAGAAAGTCAGCGTTAACGCAGTTTCCGCAGACTAACTATATGCTTTTCACGGAGCTTACGGGTATTTTCGTACCCGAAAGCTCCTTTTATTTTAGTGATAATTTTACCGAAGGAGGTCGACGGAAGTGTTTATAGATAAGGTTGATATTTACGTAAAGGCAGGTAACGGCGGCAACGGCTGTGTTTCCTTCCGCCGCGAAAAATACGTTGCCAAGGGCGGACCCGACGGCGGCGACGGCGGCAAGGGCGGAGACGTTATTTTCGTTGTTGATGATGGCGCAAATACCCTCCTCGCTTTTAAGAACAAAAGAAAATATATTGCCGAAAACGGCAAAGACGGCATGAACAAAAAGTTCTTTGGCGCTTCCGGCGCAGATCTTTATATCCCCGTACCCAGAGGAACCGTTATTAAGGATAAGGAAACGGGCAGAATTATAAAGGATATGTCCGACGATACTCCTTTTACCTTCCTCAAAGGCGGCAAGGGCGGCTGGGGCAACACCCATTTTGCCACCGCTACAAGACAGGTGCCTTATTTCGCAAAAAGCGGAATTACCGGCGGAGAAGCAAACCTCACCCTTGAATTAAAAACCATTGCGGACGTAGGCTTGGCAGGCTATCCCAACGTAGGTAAATCCACCCTTCTTTCGGTGGTTTCCGCAGCCCGTCCCAAAATCGCAAACTATCACTTTACCACCCTTCAGCCCAATCTGGGCGTGGTAAGCAACCACGGCGATACTTTTGTTATCGCAGACATTCCCGGTCTTATTGAGGGCGCGGGCGAGGGCAAGGGTCTGGGACACGACTTTTTGCGCCATATTGAAAGATGCCGTCTTATACTCCATTTGTTTGATATTTCCGCCTCCGAGAGGGAAGACCCTCTGGAGGATATTAAACGCATAAACAGAGAGCTTGAGATATTCTCTCCCGAGCTTTCAACCCGTCCCCAGATACTTGCCGCAAACAAGTGCGACGTGGGCTATGACGAAGAAACCCTTGAAAAAATCAAGGAATATGCCTGCGAAAAGGGATACGAGCTTTACCTCATCTCCGCCGCCACTCGTGAGGGAGTGCAGGATATGCTCAACGGTATCAGCCGCGCACTTTCCACATTGCCCCCCGTAAAGGTTTACGAGGCGGAAGAACCCGCAGAGGAGATTATCCCCGAAAGCAGACATACCGAAGTTACCAAGGACGGCGACGTATACGTCGTTACCGGCGAGTGGCTTAAAAAGGTATGCGGCAGTGTTAATTTTGATGATTACGAATCTCTTGCCTACTTCCAGCGCGTGCTTCGCAACGGCGGCGTAATAGACGCCCTTGAGAAAGCGGGAATAGAGGAAGGCGATACCGTTGATATTTACGGTATTGAGTTCGATTTCGTATATTAAAAGACGGTTTCGATAACCTTTTCGCTTACAAGAGGCGAATATACCCACCTGTCAATACGGGGAATAACAGGGTAATCATATTTATCGCGGACAACAGCCTTTTCCCCCACGTCCACGATAACCAGCTTTATTTTCATTCGCTCTGGTATAATACTTTTAATATATACTGCGGCGTACATTCCGGGCAAGACCCCTTCTCTGTATTCCGCAAGTCCCGCAAGGTTTGGCGTAAGCTCCACGAATATCCCATAGCTTTCCACGCTTCTTATAATACCCGCAACGGTCTGACCGGGGCAAAAACCCTTTGCGTTGTCTTCCCAACTGCCCAGCAGCTCGCGGTGAGAAATGGAAACGTATCCGTTTTCGTCAACCGAGGATTTCACCACCGCCTTTATTCGCTGGCCGATGTGAAATCTGTCCGACGGATGGGATATCCGTGATACCGACATACAGTCGATAGACATAAGAGATATTATTCCGCATCCAATATCCGCAAATCCGCCGTAGTTTTCAAAATGGGTCATTCTGGCGTTTATAATATCGCCGGGAGTGAGCGTCCGTATATATTCGTTCATACATTCTTCCTGCGCTTTTCTGCGGGAAAGCAGTACCTTTATGTTTCCGTCACTCTGCGGTAGCATTTCCGTAACCTTAAAGCAAACAGGCTTTCCCACTCTGGATAGCACGGCAATATCCTTCACTCTGCCGTTGGGCGAATAGCCGCATTCACCGGGTGGAATTATACCCACACAAAAACCAAGGTCGATATACAAATTCATATCCTCATCGCAAAGGGTGCATCTTGCTTCCAGAATAACGTTTTCTGCAAGTGCCTTTGCCAGGGTATCATAACTTTTGAGATAACTTATGTTCCGAGGGGTGTTTATAAGCCAGCCTTCGGGCAGATAATCGTTTCGCTTCATGTTTAATCAAATTCCTTTCGGTTTTATATTTCATTTTATGAAGCGGAAAATACATATATTCGGAGGAAAAGAAAATGATTGAAAAGCTTAAAGATATAGAGCGCAAGTTTGTGGAGATCGAAGAAAAGCTTTCCGATCCCGAGATCATCTCCAATATGGAGGAATATAAGAAATATACCAAGGAATACAAAAACCTTTCTCCCGTGGTAGAAAAATACCGCGAGTATCTTTCCTTTGTCCGTGAAAAAGAGGACGGCGAGGAGGTACTTGCTTCCGGTGATGAGGATATGCGCGATCTTGCCGAAGAGCAGATCAAATCCGCCAAAGAAAGTATGGATACCTGTACCGAGGAGCTTCGTATTCTTCTGCTGCCCAAAGACCCCAACGACGATAAAAACGTTATTATCGAAATTCGCGGCGGTGCAGGCGGCGACGAAGCGGCGCTCTTTGCAGGCAACCTTTACCGTATGTATAATATGTATGCGGAGCAGGCGGGCTTTAAGTGCGAGCTTTTGTATGCCAACGAGACCGAGCTTGGCGGTATGAAGGAGGTTTCCTTCACCGTAAGCGGCGAGGGTGCATATTCCCGTTTCAAGTTTGAATCCGGCGTTCACCGCGTACAGCGCGTGCCCGATACCGAGTCTCAGGGCAGAATACAGACCTCTACTGCTACCGTAGCCGTACTTCCCGAGGTTGAGGAATGTGAATTTGAGCTTAATATGGATGAGCTTGAAATAACCACCCACCGCAGTGCAGGCGCAGGCGGACAGCACGTTAATAAGACAGAAAGTGCAATCCGTATAATCCACAAGCCGTCGGGCATTGTTGTTGACTGTCAGGACGAAAGAAGCCAGGGCAAGAACAAGGAAAAGGCGCTTAAGGTTATGAAGAGCCGTCTTGCGGATATGGAAAAGCGCAAGAGAGATTCCGCCCTCGCGTCGGAACGCCGCAGTCAGGTCGGCACAGGTGACCGAAGCGAGAGAATCCGTACCTATAACTTCCCTCAGGGCAGAGTTACCGACCATCGTATCGGTCTCACCCTCTATTCGCTTGAAAACTTTATGAACGGCAGAATCGATGAAATGATAGATGCCCTCATCACCGCAGACAGAGCAGAAAAATTAAAAGCGGATATAGAATAATCATATTATCTAAAAGGAGCGTGCAAACGCTCCTTTTTGTTCAAAACCGCATTATTTACAAATTGTTTATAGACATTTCCTGCTATGATATGTATAATCAAAGCATAAGCAATATCCGGATATTTCCCGATAATCAAATAGTCGAATTTTTAGGATAATGAACATGAAAAATGGATTATTGAGTTTTTGTAAAAAATATTGGCTTTGTTTTTTATTAAGTGGCATATATATCATAGGACTGGCTTTAACAGATTATTTTGCAGATGCGTACATAAGCGGTAGCGGTACAATAAAATTCAATTTAAACGAATTATACCGTATGTTTTTTGTTCCGCTGTTTGCTTTGTTATACGGGTGTTTGTCATTTGCTGTATCCAAAAACGCATGGTTTCCGCAGTTGATATTTTTGGTGTTTACTTTTGCTTACTGGTTCGGATTTGACATTAAAAACCTCGCCTGGCTTGGTACTTATTTTTGGACAGTATATCCGCTTGTATTGTCATTTTTAGGAATTGTGATAACCGCTTTAATTTACTATGTAATAAAAGCAATAAAGCACACAATCAAAACAACAAAGGAATATAACGCTCAAATTGAATAATCAAGCAAAAAACGCCCGATGTTCTCGGGCGTTTTGTGTTTATAACGTTTACTCTTGAGGCATAGCGTATTCGGCTGATGTGCCGGAAACTTCTCTGTAGAAGGAAGCGAAAGCAGCGCTCTTATAGGGAGTAAGCCAAAGGGAGCCGACACCCATGGAAAGCGCGCTGAGCAATTCCCAGCCGATAAAGCTGAAATGCAGGCAGAAAAGACGCCAACGGTTGCCGTACATCAGTGCTTTTGATCTGTTCATTGCTTCCCGTGCGCCGGTTTCGGGGTCTTCTGCCATAATATAGGGCACCAACGCATAGCTGTATATTGCGATAATTCCGGGAATTATAAACAGCAGACTCCACAGAGTTATAAAAAGCCGGCGCAAAAAGTTTGCAAGCAAAACCTTTTTCCAGTGAGGAAAATAATCAAACAAATTACGGAAAGCAGGCTCGCCGTAGTCCACAAGTGCAAGGTTAAAGCGCATGTAGCCTACTTCAACAATACTGCCGATTACAAAATACACTGCGCCCACCACAACAGATACGGCGATAATTACAGCGCAAGCAATAAGCAGTATGGTAAGAAATTCAGGCAGCATTTCCGTTATATCGGCGGTTGGGATATCAGTCGAAACATCACCGCCGGTAGTGGTAGTAGAAAAATTAAAGTTGAAACTGATTCCGCTGCTTGCAAATCCATAGGCAGTGCCGCCCAGCAAAGACGCCACTAATCCTGTTGCAAGAGCAAGACCCCATCTTCCCGTAAGAGCTAATTTTGAATCAAACTTAAAATCAGATGCTCTTTTCATTTGCATCTCCTTTCCGCTGATTTGCAGGTAAAGTAAATTACATTTTGTTTGTTTTATTTTTTCTTTTTAACACTGAACACTACCACAACAATAAGTATCACAACAGAAATTGCGGCGGCAGAAATGTAGATAACATCGCTGTTTATCTCGGCTTTTTTCTCGGGTGTATTTACTGTGGAGGAATTTTCGGATGAGTTTTCGCTGTTGTTTTCCTCTTTTGCGTTTATATCGCCTGCGTAAACTTCAATTTCATCAACAAATACCCAGTTATTTGCGTGGTAGAAGGTGAAGGTTATATATCTTGCCTCGGCGTTAAGCTTTGCAATAGACTTTATAACCTCGCCTTGGACAAGATCAAATTCATATTCGGAATAAACCGGTTCAGACCAGTTTTCGCCGTCTGTAGAATATGTAACGAGAACAGATTCAGGTGCGCTTATTCCGGCAGAGCCCAAATTACTGCAGGATACTGCGGTGTTTACTATGGGGTAAGCTTGACCCAAGTCGAATACTACGGATGTGGTACCGTCATTGGCTTTTGCCCATTCGGAGGTTGCGTTCAGACCGATAAATTCAGTCTGGTCATATCCTGCGGTTTGAGCAAACACGCCGTTGTTAAGTGATTTTCCGTCCTCGTCAATATAATGGGATACGCCATCACCGTCGGTGTAAATTCCGTTAATGGTGTATGTAGCGTTGAGAGCTACGTTTTCGGTTTCGGCAGCATAGGAAGGAAATGCGCAAAGAGATGTTATCAGCAAAGCGCCCATTAAGAATAAAACACTTTTTTTCATTTTTTTCTCCTTTTTGCTTTTTAATATTTTTCGCCGCATTAATCAAGATACGACGTTTGTGTATAAATATCGTAAGTGCCCAGAACGTGTCTGCGTATCATAAGGAAATCTGTTGCGGTAACCGCAGGCATTCCCGAAGTGCGCGCCGCTTCGTACTGAATGTCGGTGTATTGGTAAGTGTCCAATACTATACGGCGTGTCATAAGGTAATCGGTGGTGCCAACTTCGCCGTTTCCGTCGCAATCACCCAATACTACTACGGTAGCGGTTTCAACAATACTGCCGTTTCTGTCAATTAATGTTACGGTAGTGCCTGTGCCCGCATATTCCAAGCCGGAAGCGTTTATTACCAGATACGCTTTGTCGTTTTCAAACATATCGGCAAGCTGTTCTGCGGTCGTATTTTCTTTCACGCCCCAAATGTATCCTTCGGAAACAGAAATTCCGTCCTTCGGAATAAGATTCTTCGGCATGGGCTTATCTTTTACCGTCACTGCAAAGACAACGGTTTTTCCGCCCGCGGTAACGGATATTTCTGCTTTACCGCCATTAATTGCGGTAATAACGCCATTTTCGTCAACGGCGGCGATATTGGTGTCCGAAGAAGCGAAGGTTATTTCCACATCCTCGGGGTCAACCGTCCATTCAAGAGTGTACTTATCGTCAACTGTAAGTAATGCACTGTATTCCTTCAGCGCAAGGGAATAGGCGTATTTGCCCGATATGGTTACCCATTCGGCAGACACATATCCGCTTGCCATTGCTCCGTCTGTTGTTTTTCCGTATACCGCGTACCAACCGTCCTGCGCTTCGCCGTATACCATAAGCTGAGCACCAAACGCCAATTTTCCCACAACATTATAGGTGGTTCCCGCGCCTTCACGGATATTAAGAGTTCCGCCGTTGGTGGTCACTTTTCCCACATATCTTGTTCCGGTAAATCCGTTGTCCGTAACGGTTATTGTAATAGATGCGGTCAGCTTACCTGCTTTTGCGGTTATTTCCGTGCTTCCGGAAGCTATTGCCGTAACAACTCCCTGCCCGCTTACCGTTGCAACCGAAGTGTCTGAGCTTTCAAAGGTTACAGTGCTTTCTGTCGGGTCTACTGTCCACAGAATATTAAGCGTGTCACCTATGGTAAGCACTGTGTCGGTGGTGTTAAGCACCAAAGAATCTACTTTTTCGTTTAACACTTTAACATAGTCGATGTAAATATATCCCTCAATACCTTCACAGCTTCCGGAAGTAACCAGCACGTTGTACCAGTTGTTCGTCGCGTTGCCGTATATCACCAACGTGTCGCCTTCGTTTGTTCTTCCCAGAGATGCGTATGAGGTGGCGGGGCCCTGCCGCAGATTAACCTTGTTGCCCTGCACCGCGCCGTCGTATTTTATGCCCGAATATACCCATTTTGTAACGGAAATACGGCAGGATGCAGAGGTTTTTCCCGCCGTGGCGGTTATAATACACTCACCTTCTGCAACGGCGGTTATTTTTCCGTTCACTACCTTTGCAACCGAATCGTTGGAGGAGCTCCATTCAACCGATGTATCGGTTGCGGAAGCGGGAAAGATAGTAGCGGAAAGGGTGTATGTTTCGTTTTCCGCAAGAGAAAGCTCGGTTTTATCAAGAGAAATATCCTGCACAGAGATATATTCGCCCTCTGTCACGGTTACTTTACAGGAGGTAAAAACGCCGTCGGTAGATACTGCGTAAACAGTACATTCACCTTCGTTAACGCCCCGTATCTGTCCGTTATTGGTGACAGTTGCCACGTAAGGGTTATTTGATATCCATCTTACTGTAGAGGTAGAGGGCGTCTTTCCCGCAGAATTAAGGGGAGTGGCTTTTACGGTTTTTGTAGTATACTGAGGCAAAGTAACCTCGTTTTGGTCTAAAGTCAGAGATACAGTGTCGGTAAGATTGGTGTAGTTTATTCCTATCTGATAAGTTACTCCGGAAGCAAGTATATATCCGGTCTTCACCAGAACTTCGGTTCCGGTAAGCACCTTTGCCCGTACCTTTCTCCAGCTTACTCCGTTTTCATCGGTTATTTTGTCGCCTATACCTATAACGCAATGTCTTGAGGGAAGCGTACCGTATACTTGGCTGGATTTTGACATTTCGGCGTACATGGGAATATCCCCTGCGCAGATATATTCCGCATAAGTGGTGTCAGGGTCGTACGTTGCCAGATAACAGCATGCGTGCCATCCGGTGGAACTGGTTACGGTTAAAAGACATTCGCCCTCGGATACAGGGGTAACAAGTCCGTTCTCATCAATAGTGGCAACTGTAGGGTCGTTGGTAGTGTATGTAAGAACATCCTCTGCGCCGAAAGGCTGTATCACCGTAACGGGCAGTGCCCACGTTTCGGTCATAGGCAGATACTTTCTTGTTTTTGTAACTATTACCGCTTGGTCCTCGGGGTATTCCAATACGTCAAAACGGCTTAAATTGTATACCTCGATACAATTTACAATCTTTTTTGTGTATTCCATATCCGATGCATAGCCGTCCTCAATAATATTCCACGCGGCGGCAACGTAATCGTATTCGTATGGGATATCGTCATATCTGGAAGCGGAGGTAAGGAGCAGACTGTGGTCTGCCAAAGATTCATACCACGTGGCGTATGCGCGCCAGATTCGCTGTGTGTTGGACGAAACGTAAGAACTGGTGTTTGCGGCAACATACGCCGAATATGATGAATGCACCACGCCTGCGTTGCTGTCGTATACCATTCCCGTCCAGTTGGCATTTGCCTTAATACCAAAGAGATTTTTGGCCAGCTTTGCCATTGTGGATGTACCCCAGCCGGCTTCAAGTATGGCTTGGGATACGGTGAGAGACGCCAGCACTCCGCTGTTTACCATATCTTCGGATGCGGCGGCACCGATATTTTCTATGTATTCTTCCTGCGCTGCAGTAAGCGCAACGGCTTTTATACTTACTTCTCCCACCAGCGAGGCGATAAAGGCAAGGCAGAGCATCAAACATATTAACTTCTTAAAACGTCCTGTCATTTAATAACATCCTCCGTGAGAGTAAAAGTATACATAATGTATTATATAATAAGTAGGCCTTGTTGTCAATGTAAAATAATGGAAAATAACTTGGGACACATACCCGGGGAAGGGCTCATTTGACGCAGAACCGAAAACGCAAAACAATAAAAAAGGAATTCGTTTGTTCGAATTCCTTCCCTAATATGTGCAAATTTAATTAAAAGCGCAAATTTTAACGGGTTTGCAGCGATGTTTATATTTATTGCGTTTTCGGTTCTGCGTCGAATGAGCACTTCCGTTATTGCTTTTCTATTATTTT
>JAZSIT010000041.1:0-4992 GCA_045533895.1 Eubacteriales bacterium | reverse complement strand
ATGAGGATAATCGTTATCAAAGGGAGCGTTGTGCCACAGATACAGATGTACGGGGCTGTCAGTTCCCAAAGTCTTTGTGGCTTCAATAATATCGTCGGCAAAGGATGCATCGTCACCGATATGCACCAGCCACCAGTGAGGTGCTTTTACAAACCACTCAGGCTCTTTGCGGGAAGTTGCAAGGAATTCCGCTTCCTTTTCCGCCCAATCTCTGTATATAATTGCGGCATCGTACCAATCGCCGTCAAAGAGCTTCCACACGCATTTTCCGCAAAGGGACTGGGAGTTACAGCCTTTGTCAATACCGGTAAGAGGCTGGCAGGCAACTATTTTCATAAAACCGTCGCCGGCGCGCTTTTCAAAAATAAATCTCTTGTATGCAGGGGCGGGGTCGTGCATACCGTAGTACATACCTCTGCCGGTGTGAACGTTGTAAAATGCCATATACTGCATGGAAACACCGTAGGAAGGGTAATTCTGAGCGTTTTTGAATCCCTTTTTCTTTTCGGTGGTATAAACCTCACCGGAACCGTAGGGATAGAATATGCGCACGTTTTCGCCGGTATCAAAGGTAAGTATGGGGTTATCGCAGGTCACCAGCGTGTAATCGGGATTAGAGGAATTAATCTGTGTCTTCCATTCAACGGTGTTGTGGGAGCATACAGCCGTCAGCGTAACGGTAACACCGTGCAGCTTTTCGTGTCCAGAAAATACGGCAACAACGCCTTCCTCGGTGCGTACCACCTCGGTATTGCTCCAGCCTTCTGCCGAATTAACGGTTACGTATCCGTCCTCCTTAAGGCTTTCGCCGGTGAGATAAAACAAGGGTGAAGCGTGGGTAAGCATATTCTTTTTTGTTGCTTTATCGCGCAGAGAATACAGACGTATTCCGTCCTTTACCTGCTCCAGCGCCACAGCCAATTCGCCTGCTTTGAATCTTATAATATCGCTCATTTGTTTTTCCTCCCTTTTATATTTCTGCAAGCAGTTTTTCAAGGAATCCGTATCTTACGGATTTTTTATTGTTTTCTACCATTATTCCAATACTTTTTTGTCTTCCCACCAATATAAGCATCCGCTTGGCGCGGGTCACTGCGGTGTAAAAGAGATTTCTTGTCATAAGAGGGTAGGGGCAATCGTAAACGGGCATTAACACCACAGGGTATTCGTTGCCTTGGCTTTTGTGCACCGTAACCGCAAAGGCATGCTCCAATTCGTCAAGAAGAGCAAAATCATATTCTGCAATACGGTCATCAAAGTTAATTGTCATGGTTTCCCGTTGGGTGTCTATATCAAGTATTTTTCCAACGTCGCCGTTAAAAATTCCCGTTCCCTCGGTACTGTCTTTTGTCCACTCAATATCGTAATTGTTCTTGGTCTGCATAACCTTGTCCCCTTCTCGGAAGAGAACAGAACCAATCTTTTTCTCACGCTTTTTGTGGCTTTTTGGGTTAAGCCCGTCCTGCAGGACGGCATTAAGCATTTTTGTGCCCAGTTCCCCTTTCCGTGTGGGAGTGAGAATTTGTATATCCGAAAAGCTGTCAAGTGAATAGGTTTTGGGAAGCCTGTCCTTGCAAAGGGATAAAAGCAACTGCTGTATGTCAGAAGCGTTTGACCTCTCAATATAGAAAAAGTCATTGTCCTTTGCGTCAAGCACGGGCATCTTTCCCTCGTTAATATCGTGGGCGTTGGTTACTATAAGACTTTGCTGTGCCTGACGGAATATGTGCTTAAGCCTTACCACGGGGAAGACTTCGGATGCGATTATATCCTTCAAACATTGCCCCGCGCCCACAGGAGGAAGCTGGTCTACGTCGCCGATCAATACCAGCGTACTGCCACGTTTCACTGCTTTAAGCAGGGAAGAGAAGAGCAGCAGGTCCACCATAGACATCTCGTCGATAATCACCACCGATGCAGGCAGGGGATTACCCTCGTCTCTGCCGAACTTAGGTCGGTGGGCAGTGTCAAACTCAGTCTCCAACAGACGGTGTATGGTTTTTGCATCTGCGCCGCTTGCTTCGCTCATACGCTTTGCGGCTCTGCCCGTAGGCGCCGCAAGACAAAAGGATATTTTAAGCTGCAAAAGCAGCTCGGTAAGTGCCTTTACTACCGTGGTCTTACCTGTACCCGGTCCGCCGGTAATAACCGTAACACCGTTGGTTATTCCGCTTACAATAGCTTCAATCTGCTCGGGCGCATAGGTTATACCGTATTTGCTTTCCAAATCCTTTATAGCATCTTCCACGCCTCGGTATCTTTCGGGACGTGGAGTGTCTCTCAACAACTTTAATTTTTGCGAAACGTATATTTCCGCCTCTCTGTATTCGCGCAGATATATCATCTCGTCCTCGGTGCGCACAAGGTCGTGCCTTTCGCACATACGGCCAACAGCGTCGGCGACGTATACAGGCTGTACGGACAAAGCGCGGGATGTCTTGTCCACCAATTCTTTTTCGGGCAGACAGCAATGTCCGCCTGCATAAGCGGCAGATGACAGCACGTATTCGGTGCCTGCCTCAATACGCTCGGGACTGTCGGACGGAAATCCCAACTGCTGTGCCACTACGTCTGCCTTTTCAAAACCGATACCCTCGATATCACCTATAAGGCGGTAAGGGTCCTTTTCGATAATAGTCACTGCGGCGGCGCCGTATTTGCGGTATATCCGCGCAGATATTGACGGGCCGAAAAAGCGGGAGCAAAACATCATAACACTGCGCATACCGAACTGGGCGGCATAGCTTTCCGCAATTTCCTTGGCTCTGCGCGGAGAAATTCCCTTTATATCACACAGCCACTTAGGGTTATTTTCCATAACGTCAAAGGTGTCTGCGCCAAATGCTTCAACAATACGGGCGGCGGTTACGGGGCCAATGCCCTTTACCGCGCCGGAGGAAAGATATTTATATATAGCCTCCGAATCGGTGGGAAGCTTTTTTTCAAAATATTCAACCTTTAGCTGTCTGCCGAAGGTGGCGTGTACCTGCCATACGCCTTGTGCTTTAATGCTCTCACCTTCGTTGAGATAGGGCATAATACCCACCAGCGTAATCAGCTCACCGCCGCAGGAGCATTCACAAACGGTATAGCCGTTATCTTCGTTGGTAAAAACTATATTTTCAACCACACCCTCAAGGGTTATTTGTTCCATACCGTTTTTTCACTCCTTTTTGTATATTTTTCCGTATTCTTCGGCAATACGGCGGATAATCTCGTCACTGTCTTTTTCGCTTCTGCATATAATAATCTTGCTTCCCCGTAAAGAACTGTCGTACAGCTTTTTCCTCACCGTTTCGGTAGTGTCGTCCTCGGTGGGAATATATACCTCCGTAACGTCGGTACTATGTCTTTCAATCAGCAGTGCAATACACATACACACGCCGATACACAGCAGAAAAGCTATAAGTATTTCCATTATAAGGTGCTCCTTTATTAATTATAAAATAAACCTTGTATCTTTTCAAGTGAAAATGCGATATTTTACTTTACTTTTTTGTTTTGAAATGTTACAATAAAACTGAATAATACTGTGAGGACAAAAATGAGCATTACACTTATCCCCGATAAAATGTTTAATAATATATACGAGATAACGCCCGACCTGTTAAAGCGGGAGAAAATAGATACCGTTATCTTTGATGTGGATAACACCATAGCACCCTACAGCGTGGCACATCCTACCGAGCAAATGGCAGATTATCTCTTTTCTTTAAGAGACAGTGGTATTAACGTGGCGTTTGCATCCAACAATAACGGTATGCGTATAGAAAAATTTAATAAAACTTTGGGCTTCTTTACGGTAAGCAAAGCGGGCAAGCCTTCCCGCCGTGCGGTGCGCAAAATAATGGCGGAGTTTAACACTGTGGCAGACAGCACCCTTGTTATAGGTGACCAGCTATTTACAGATTGCCTTTGCGCCCACCGCGCAGGAGTACGCGCCTTTATCGTTAATCCTATCGACCCCAAGGGCGAAAGCTTTTTTATAAAAATTAAACGCTTTTTTGAAAAGCCCCATATCTGGTATTTCAAAAGGAGAAAAGCCTGATGAGCGCATTATTTGGACCCGGCGGCAACTGTGATGAATTTGCCCGAAGTGGCGCAAAAAGCTCCCTTTATGCACCCAAGTGGGTAAAGGATTACGGGCTGGACGCTTATGAATACGAGGCGGGCAGAGGTATCCACGCTTCTCCCTCCGTGCTTGCGGAAATAGGGGAGAATGCACGCAGACTCGGTGTAAAAATGTCATTCCACACCCCGTATTTTATTTCACTTTCCTCTGTTGAGAGGGAAAAACGTGTTAAAAGCGTTGGATATATAATGGAATCCGCCGCCGCAAGCACTCTTTTGGGCGCGGATATAATGGTGGTTCATTGCGGCTCCTGCGCCAAAATTTCCCGTGAGACTGCAATGGAATACGCTACCGAGACATTGCTTATGGCAGATAAAGCCCTTAAAGAAAGCGGTTTTACCGTAAAGCTGGGTATTGAAACAATGGGCAAGATAAACCAGCTGGGCACTCTTGACGAGGTGCTTACCCTTTGTAAATTGTCTGACCGTTTCGCTCCCGTTGTTGATTTCGGCCATCTTAACGCAAGAACCCTCGGCAGTATAAAAGCAGATGATGATTACGAGGGTATTTTTAACCAAATCTCATCCCGTCTGGGCAGGGAATATGCGGATAATCTTCACTGCCATTTTTCAAAAATAGAGTATACGGGTATGGGTGAGAAAAAGCACCTTACCTTTGAAGATACTCTTTACGGACCCTCGCCTGAGAGTCTGGCACAGGTCATCGTCCGTCTGGGATATTCGCCTACAGTAATATGCGAATCTGCAGGCACTCAGTCGGCAGACGCAAAATATCTTAAAAACCAATATGAACAAGCAAAAAATAATTAATTTTTTCAAAAGAGTATTTACACTTGCATCCTTTATGGCGGCATTACTGCTTTTAACGGTATGTATATGCAATCTTACGGTAATTCTTTC
>JAZSIT010000037.1:0-3745 GCA_045533895.1 Eubacteriales bacterium | reverse complement strand
TTTGTATTAAGCATCCATACGGGAAGCAGGGCAAAATGTGCATCTCCGTTTTTGATAGATATATTTCCGTCTGCTCTGCTTACAGTTGCGTAGCCCACGGCGGTTTCACGGAAGTTTTCTTCAACAGACGCCTTTGCACGCTCTGCAACGCGCGCCAGCACGTCTGCGGAAGGAACGTCATATCTATCAGCCAGATAACCCGAAAGATATTGGTTTGAAAAGGGTATCATCTCCGAATAATCATAAGGCTCAATAGATTCGGTGTGCTGTCCCTCCAGCTTGGTGGTGCCGTCCTCGGGAATGTTATCAAAAGCCACGCTTCCCTTGCGGATAAGCTTAAAATGGTCGGTGCGGGTGGTGAGATAACGTCCGTCGCTAAAGGTATGGACGCGGGTAGCGTTATAATGAATATCGCCTTCGGCAACGCAATCGCATATCCAGTAGGGCACGTACATACCCGTTACCTTTTTAATGCGGTTATCCTTTGTGAAGGCGTTGGGCAACAGCTTCTTGCCTTTATACAGCTTTTCAAGCGCTTTTACAGCCTCTTCCTTGGTTACCTTAAAGGGAATGACGTAATCCGGCTTGAATTCACCGGTAAGACGCTGGGTAATAACGGCAGGATTTCCGCAGAAGGGACATTCTGTTGCGGCGGTAGTGGAATCTCCCAATATCTCGCCGCCGCAGGACGGGCAGGAGAAGGCAACGTATTCGCCGTCAACAGTTTCTTCCTTGGGAGCTTCTTTATTTTCTCCCTCGTTATAGGCTTTTCCGCGGGTATCATTATTTTCTTTGACCTGCTCAACAGTAAAGGTGCTGAGGCAGAAATCACACTTCATATCTCCGCTTTTCGGGTCAAAAACCAGATAAGCGTTGCAATTTGGACATCTGTATTCCAAGGTTTCCAAAACAGCCCACCTCCGTGGTAAAATATATATGCTTATTTTACCACAATAAACAGATAAAGTAAATAAACGGGCGCAAAAAATACGCCCGTTTATATTAAGGAATAATTAAATTGTTTAAGATAGTCTTGACCTCACCCCAGTCCGAGGTGTATAAATAAAAGGAATACTGCACATCGTTGTGTATGGTATACAGCTTATATCCCGTAATTCCTTCTGTGCTGTGGGAAACGGTGTATACGAAATCAAGCACGGTTTCTCCGTAGCTTGCGGAAAACTTATATCCCATGGGAAGATAGCTTTCATTAGCAGGGCGGGCAAATATCTGCCAGTTTTCCCCCGAAGACGGCGCGATAAAGACGGTGTATATCCTGCCGTCTGCCTTTGAATTTTCGGTAACCTTTACAGGGACAACACCTTCGGGAAAATATGAAGGATAAATATAATCCGAAAACTCTTTTTCAAAAATATAGGAAAGGGAGTATTTTTTACTTACCGTAGTTTGCTTGTTACTATCGTATTTTTCGTATATTACGGGGTAATCCGCGCTGAGCATGGTGTGTATCTCCCCTACAATATCCACGCCGAAAGCATACGCAGTGCCAAAGCAAAGTGCCGCCGCCAACACTGCGGTAAGGGTGGCAGTGAGCACACGTCTGAATATCCCTTTTCCACTTATACGGCGGGGGATTGTGCGTTTATACGTGCGGGACATTATATCCTCTGCATCCTTTATATCGGGCAGTGAGATTTTACTTTCGCAGGCGGAAAGTATATTATCATCTACAGTTTCACCTTGCTCCAAGCAGGTGCAAAGATGGTCAAACAGCAAAGAGATATCATCCCCGGACAAAGTATCAATACAGGTTTCCCCGTTTTTTATGGAGTTATAAAGCTGTGTTCCATTCATGGTTTTTCAACTCCTTCATAAACAAAATACCAAAACCGAGAAAAGTGAAGAAACATATTAAAATTTCCCCGAATAAACCTTTTCGGTTATCTTTCTTTTTATATAATATACGGTAAAGCGCACAGCGTCCTCGCTTTTACCCAGCCTTTCCCCTATCTCGCGGTTGGAAAGCCCTTTTTCAAAACGTAGAGAAAGTATTTCCCGCTCGTTTTTGTTTAGAGAAGAAATAAGCTTTTCTCGCACCTTTTGGTTTTGCCATTGGCACCACAGAATATCGTCGAGGACAGTATCCTCCGGTGAAATGCCGCCGGAAAGGGTATCTGCCAGCTCATCGGTAAGAAAAAGCGTTCTTTTTGTTGCTGTTCCCACATTGCGTATATGCTTTAAGCAAATAAAACGCGCTGTTAAAAACAGCCATGCTCTGGGGTTTTCGTGCTCCATGACCTTGGTAACGCAAAGGCAGAGGGTCAAAAACAGGTTTCCCAGACAATCCTCTACCGCAGAAGGGTCAACGCTATGCAAAAGCTCGCTTATACGCTTTGCCAGTAATTTATAATTTTCTTTGAACAGCGCTTCTGCAAAAGCACGCTGCGCGTCTGTTAACGGCTCCACCGGGCAACCCTCCTCTGAATATATTTATACCATAAAATTAAGTTTTGGAGAGAAAAATAAAAAAATATTTTTTGTTTTTTTGTTTTCTTCACCTTTGCTTGTTTCGGTATTGAATTAACAGAGAGCCGAAAAAAGGCAAAAAACGTTTAGGAGGAACAAAATGAAAAAATCAATACGTATTACCGCTCTCGTTTTGCTTACGGTATTGTTGGCACTGTCCTGCACAGTAGCCGTGGCATTTGCGGCTGATGAAATTTCCGACATTATTGACGAAGCTTCCGCAGCAGCCAAAGGCGCAGAATTTCCTGCGGAGATTCCCGAAGAAGCACCCGCTCTCCCTCAGGTTGGTATTGTTGCAGATGAGGAAACAACCATTACCGCAACCGACCACATTTATGAGCAGGAAAAGCTTTTGCTGGTAACTGCGGAAAACCTTGCAGACACCGTTTACAGCGTTAACGTAAACGTAACCTATTACGGCGAAAACGGCGACGTGATCGATACCGAGACTCAGAGCTATGACCAGCTTGAAAAGGGATTCCCCAAGAACTTTATCTTCCGCCCCGGTTATGACTTTGTGGATTATCTGCTCACTATCGAAAAGACCGCTTTTGAAGGCGAGACCTGGAGAAACGACCTTATAGGTGAGTTTGGATTCTCCACCTGGTCTCCCTGGGATGAAAACGACACCTGGCGCGGACTTCCCCACATGGAGCTGAAAAACCGTTCCGAAATAACCCGCATAATGAAGGATGTTTCTACCGTTATTTTTGACGAAAACGGCGAAATTTATATGATTCTCGACAGAAAGTGCGAATGTTGGATCAGTACGGGTATGGAAAGCAACTATAAGCACTATCCTACAAACGTGCATGTAACTGGTGATATGATCCACTACGAGGACAGCACCTGGGTACAACCTGCCAGTGGCTGGATTCACCCTGCACCCAAGTTCACATATTTCACAGCGTTCGGAGTAATTAAGCCCGAAGAAAGCGAAACCTATGATTTTGTTGTATCCAACGGATACTATACCCCCGGCGAATAATTAGAAATATCTGTTTTATTTCCTTTTTGAATTAGTGCAAGAGAACCGTTGCAATTAACCGCGACGGTTCTTTTGCTTATAATACGGGCGATTCGTGAACCTCACCCCAAGGAAACTGCGTTTTCTCGGGGACCCCGAAATCGCCCCTACGATTATCAAACCGCCAAAAGCTCAGCAAAACTACCGTATGTAGAACTAAAAGTCTGATTGAAGCAAGGGACGAGGAAATTCGCCGCAGAAATCGATTTCACGAGCGTGCTGTAGTAACCT
>JAZSIT010000135.1:0-3224 GCA_045533895.1 Eubacteriales bacterium | reverse complement strand
CCTCACTGGTGGCTGGTGCATATCGGTGACGATGCATCCTTTGCCGACGATATTATTGAAGCCACAAAGACTTTGGGAACTGACAGCCCCGTACATCTGTATCTGTGGCACAACGCTCCCTTTGATAACGATTATCCTCATTACTTCCCCGTACGTCCCCACGCAAAGGAAGGTCTTAAAAAGCTTCACGATGCGGGGGTAAAGGTTATGCCATACATCAACGGCAGACTTTGGGATACAAGAGATAAAAAGGCAGAGGATTTTGAGTTTACTTCCGTTGCAAAGCCTTACGCCACCAAGGACAGACACGGAGTTTGCTTTACCGAAACCTATTCTTCCAAGGAAGAGGACGGAAGCAAGGTATGTCTTTCCATAATGTGCCCCTCCACCGCACTGTGGCAGGAGAAAATGGCGTATACCGTTGGCAGACTTATTAACGACGAGGGCTTTGACGGCGTGTATATGGACCAGATAGCCGCCGCACAGCCTTACTCCTGCTGTGACAAGGGTCACCCCCACGTTGCAGGCGGCGGTGACTGGTGGTGCCGCTCCTACCGCGCACTGCTTGACAGAGTTTACCGTGCTCTACCCGAGGACGCAATGCTCACCACCGAATGCACTGCAGACCCCTTTATATCCCACATGGGCGGATATCTGTCCTGGCTGTGGATAAGAAACGACCAGGTGCCCGCCTTCCCCGTAATATACTCAAAGCACATTTCAATGTTCGGCAGAAGTTACCAGTCAGATAAAGACCCCGATTGGACGGGCGCGCGAATATTCATCGCACAAAGTCTTGTTTACGGCGAACAGCTTGGCTGGATAGGCATAAAGCACTTTATAAATAATCCCTACAGAGATTTTTACGTTAATTGCGTAAGGACCCGTGATATGCTGGGCGAATATTTCTACGTGGGAACAGAGCTCCTCCGTCCTCCCGTTATTGATACTGATATTCCCGTTTTAAGAACCGAAAGCTGTTCGCAGGCGATAGGCGGTATTGTTGAGGAAAAGGCAATTATGGGATGTATACGTAAGCAGGAAAACGGCAAAAAGCTGTTGCTCCTTGTTAACGCCGCCAAGGAAGGCGGAAATGCAACCGTTAAAGCTCAAGTGCCCGACGGTGTTTACGGTGATATTACCTTCCAAGACGGAAAAGCAAGTGTTTATATGGATGCACTTTCTGTTAAATATATCGAGTTTTAGTCAAAAAAATCCGCAGTCATCTGCGGATTTTTGCTTTAACCAATATTATTCATTTTTGTCTATGGGGAATAAATTCAAGTAATATTCCCTTTCTTCCTTATTAAGCGGTGAACGCTGTAATTCTACCACAGCATCTATGATCTCGGTAACTTCAAAATCATCGTGCCAAGCCTTGCCGAATTGCGTATCGGTATCGGGAGAAGCGAGATTGAAGCATTGCTTCTTTTTCTTTTTTGCATAATCAAATGCAGTTGCCGCACCGCCGAAGGGGAATTTTACGTAGCCCAAAACAAAATCCGATTGATCTACCATCCATCTGTTTCGGCGCGGAATAGCTACAGACTTTGGTATATCTTCAAACCCCTCGGGATATGTAATAAGCAACGAATTTTCTTTGAGTGCCAAAGACAGCGACCTCGGCATATAAGCGGCAACGACGCGGAATTTTACGTGTTCATACTCTTTTACAAGTTCCGACAAAGTATAATAAGCGATCTTATCAAAATTTCCGTTATACCCGATATAAAAACAGGTAACTCCAAAATCTTCAATAAGTATTTCCATCGCCCTTCTGAGATATAAATAAATATCATCACTGCAATCACGGTGTCCGAACATACTGCAAATCATAATAAGACAGCTCCTTTCTGCTACGATATATCGTAATTATAGCACACTTTCCGAAATTTGCGATATATCCCACACGATTTATCGCAAATTTGGTTAAAATATTTACGATAAATTTTGAAGGAGGGTGCAATGTGAACACAAAAGAAGCAGTAGCAAAGCGTATTCTCGCGCTTTGCGAAGAACGTCAAATTGCAGTAAACACCCTCGCAAATATTTCAGGAGTTGCTCCTTCTACTGTCTACAGCATGTTAAACGACAAAAGCAATAACCCCGGTGTGGTATCATTGAAAAAGCTATGTGACGGGTTGGATATATCAATACGCGAATTTTTCGATTGCGATATCTTCGATAACCTTGAGCAGGAAGTAAAGTAACAGCACGATATAAAAGATTACCATTGTAGGGAAGGGGCTTGCCCCTTCCGTTTTTTGTTTTATCCACACCTGAAAATATACCAATTTGGGATATTACAATTATACCAAATTGGTATAATAATGTCAAGAACACTTGAGGATTATGGGTAATGCGGCTGAAGGAATTACGAAAAAGCAGAAAAATATCACAATTAAAGCTGGCCATGGATCTGAACATGAACCAAAACAGTATAAGCAGATACGAATCAGGCGAGCGTGAAGCCGATTATGCTACCCTTGTCCGACTTGCAGATTACTTCAACGTTTCGGTTGATTATCTGCTGGAAAGAACAGATAATCCTAATATAAACAAATAGAAAAGGAATTCGTAAAAAAATCGAATTCCTTTTTGTGTTTTTTGTCTATCACGGGCGATTCCATAGGGCCCTCGTAAATGCGGAACGCATTTATGGGGTGTGGTTTGTGAATCGCCCCTACACATCTAACAACCTTTTGTGGGGTAATTATTATGCCATACGGGCGAGTTGGTCTTTTGTTACCTCGCACATCATCTTTTCGCCCTTAAGGAAACGCTCGATCTCCTCACAGCAATGCTTGCCGATCTTTTTGAGACCGTTTGCGGCAAGACCTGCAAGGTGAGGTGTCATTATAACGTTAGGCAGAGAACGGAGAGGATGGTCTGCTGCGGGAGGCTCCGGCTCAAAAACGTCAAGACACGCATACTTAAGATTGCCTGCCTTCATGTGCTCATAAAGCGCCTTTTCATCAATAATACTGCCGCGTGCCGTGTTAATGAGCACTGCGTCCTTCTTCATAAGTGCGAGGGTCTGGGCGTTGAACATATTATTGGTTTCGGGAATGGAGGGCGCGTGGATGGAGATGATATCCGATTCCTTGAGGACTTCTTCAAGAGAAGCCTTTTTACAACCCATCTTTGCACACTGTTCCTCGGTAACAAAGGGGTCGTAAAGGAAAATGTCTACGTCAAATGCCTGCATAAGCTCTATGTAATGT
>JAZSIT010000117.1:0-2148 GCA_045533895.1 Eubacteriales bacterium | reverse complement strand
TCAATTTCCGAGCCCTCTGTAAACCCAAAAAATCCGGGGTTATCTCCAACGGAATATATCTTTTTCTCGGGAAAGCTTGCTTTAAGAATATGCTTAAGTCCCGTCTGGCTTCCGATAGCGTCTCCATCCGGCTTTGTGTGGCGGTGTATTATCACCGTATCATACTTTTTTATAAGCGCAAAGATATTTTCAAACATTTTTGCTTCCCCTTTCTTCAGCGATACACTCTATCTTTTAATTATAGCATACCTTTTTGCTTTTGGCAACACCGAAAGAATGGGGTTTTGTATTGATTTTATCGCATTAATGGTGTAAAATATCGGTATCACCTTTATTTTGGAGCTTTTATATGAAACGGCTTATACCTTTTCTTTTAGCATTACTCTTTTTGCTTTCTTCCTGCGACGTATCTCTTCCCTCTGCGCCTGACGGGTGTGAAAGCCATACTGACACTGATTCTGACGGGCTGTGCGATATATGCTCGTTTTCCGTATTGCTGGAGTTTGACATTTTCTCTATAAACGATCTTCACGGTAAAATAGCGGACGGAGACAGCCACGTGGGTGTGGACGAGCTTACTACATATATCAAAAACGCACGGGGCAAAAACTCCAATCTTTTGCTTATTTCCGCAGGCGATATGTGGCAGGGAAGCTCGGAATCCAACCTTACCAAGGGATTTATCACTACCGAGTGGATGAACGAACTGGATTTTGACGCAATGGCAATGGGCAACCACGAATACGATTGGGGTGAAGCGCCTATCGAGGAAAACGCAGGCATTGCAGAGTTCCCCATACTTGCCATTAATATTTATGACAGACAGACCAACCTCCCCGTTGAATACTGCCAAAGCTCTCTTCTCGTTGACCGCGGCGGAGTTCAGATAGGAATTATCGGCGCTATCGGGGACGTATATTCCTCTATCGCCTCCGAGCGTGTGGAGGACGTGTATTTCGTTACGGGGGATTCTCTTACACGGCTTGTTAAGGCTGAATCCGAATATCTCCGTTCCATGGGCGCAGACCTTATAGTTTACGTCCTGCACGACGGGCACGACCGTTCTTCCTCCTCGGTAAAGGACGTAAACGCAAACACTATCGACGATTATTACGATACTTCTCTTTCCGACGGGTATGTTGACCTGGTTTTTGAGGCGCACACCCACCAGCATTACGTGCTTAGGGACGAATACGGCGTGTACCATCTGCAAAACGGCGGTGATAACAAAAACGGCATCTCCTACGTTGAGGTGGTGTTCAATACCGCCAACGGCACCCATAAGATAACCCACGCAAAATTGGTTTCTTATACCGAATACGCATTCCTGCCGGACGACCCTGTGGTTGAGGGCTTGCTGGAAAAATACGAGGATGATATCGGCTTTGCCGATGAGGTTTTGGGTAAAAACTCCGCAGAGCGGAACCGAAACTTCCTCCGTACTACCGTGGCACAGCTTTATTACGATGCAGGCGTTGCAAAATGGGGAAGTGAATACGATATCGTTCTGGGCGGCGGTTACCTTAACGTGCGTTCTCCCGGTTATCTCGGCGCAGGGGACGTTACTTATTCCGACCTGCAGGGCCTTTTCCCCTTTGATAACGAGCTTGTCCTTTGCTCCGTAAAGGGCAGGGATCTCCTTGATAAATTCTTTAATTCCTCTAACGACAGCTACTTTATAGCCTACGGAGATTACGGAGAAAGCGTCAAGAACAATATCGACCTTAACGCAACCTATTATATTATTGTGGATACGTACACATCCACTTACGCGCCCAACAACTTAACCGAAGTCGAGCGTTACGGTGCAGACGTATTCGCTCGGGACCTTCTGGCGGAATACGTTAAACAAGGCGGACTTGAATAATAAACACCAAAAAACAAAACCCGTGATATTATCACGGGTTTTTGTATGTTGATTATTCGATTTCTGTCCCCGGTTGTACGGGCGTTATCTCTGCGTCTTCGAAAATGCTGTCGTCATAAAAAACTTCGCCGGTGGCGGTATTTTTTGTATAAAATACAACTGACGGTTCCGAAATATTTTGCTCAGCATTCTCAAAGGCAAGCGTGCAGATCACTTCATATTCGACGCCATCGTCGTTTAATGTGTATTTGATAGCAGAACACAGCCCCATTTCCTGATAG
>JAZSIT010000097.1:0-7719 GCA_045533895.1 Eubacteriales bacterium | reverse complement strand
CGGTTGCTTTTTGCCCATGACAAAAAGCTTCCGATATTCGTTTTTTTCCAACGTAAAAATAAAAAAACACCCGAACAGAGTTCGGATGTTTTTCTGGTGACCCGTAGGGGAGTCGAACCCCTGCCTTCGCCGTGAGAGGGCGACGTCTTGACCACTTGACTAACAGGCCTTGCAGAAGGTATAATACCACAACAAAGCCGGGTTGTCAATAGTTTTTTTTACAAAGGAAATTTTTCGCGAAAGGGGGATGTTTTCCTTACATGCTGCCAAAAGAAACATATAAACGGGTGCTTGTTGCCGCGGCTTATATACTTATCGGCGCCGCCGTTGCTTTTGTATTTGTTAAATATCTGGCAGGCGTGCTTACTCCCTTTATTGTCGCATACATACTTGCGATAGTTTTGCACCCCGTTGTTGATTTTGTTTGCAAAAAAACCAAAATCCCCCGTGTGCTCACCGTTATCGTAGTTGTTGTGCTTACGGTGGGAATAGTCGGGCTCCTTTGCTATCTGGTGGTAAACCGTGTGTACAACGAGCTTAACACCCTTTACCAAACGGTAAGCGACATTCTTTCCGAAATGCGCGGAAACCCCGATTATGCCGAAGAAATTATAGATACCCTTAACGGATATATTCCTTTCATAGATTACCGCGAGCAGCTTGTGGAGCTGTGGGAGAATATCGATTCATACGTTACCTCATTTGCTACCGCCCTGGTTACCGACCTTAACGGCGTGGTTATTCCCGCTATCAGCGCGGTAATAAATATCGTACCGCCTATTGTTGTGGGCGTGGTGGTCAGTATCGTTGCTTTGTATTATTTCGTTGCTCAGTATCACCGCATAAACACGGCGGTATTAAGCATATTCCCCAAAACCGTAGGCGACCATTTGTCGGCTATTAAAAAGCAGTTGGTTTCCGCAGTAGTGCTCTTTGTCCGCGCTTACGGCGTTATTATGATGATAACCTTTATGGAAATGTTTGTGGGACTTACCATTCTGGGTGTCAAGTACGCTTTCCTTATCGCGGTGCTCACCGCAATAGTGGATATTATGCCTATTTTGGGCACGGGCGCAATAGTTATCCCTTGGGGCGTTGTTGAACTTATAAGAGGAAATTACTTCTTAGGTGTCGGGCTTTTGGTGCTGTACGTCATCATTTTGGTGGTCAGACAGTTTTTGGAGCCCAAAATCGTGGGAAAAAGCGTGGGTCTGCACCCCTTGCTTGCGCTGGTATCCATGTATATCGGTCTCCGCCTATTCGGAGTTTTGGGTCTGTTCGGCTTCCCCATAGCTTTGGTTATTTACAATAAGCTGAAACAAGACGGATTTTTCAATTTCAAAAAGCAGGAAAAATCCGAAGAAAATGCTGAAAACACGGACGAAAAGGGTAATAACGCCGTTCCGCCCGCGCAAAAATAAAAAAACATAAGGAGTAATCATTATGAAAAAGCTGATTTCTATCTCCGTTGTGCTTCTTCTCGTTCTCACAAGCGTATTCGCTTTCAGTGTTTCCGCAGCAGAAGCAGACACCATCATTCACAACCTTCTTCCCGCCGCTAACGATGCAAACGGCAAGGTTACCGCAACCGATTGCGAAATAACCTATAACGACGACGGTTCCGTTACCTTCACCATCACCGGCAACGTACCTGTTGTTAACGTTGTTTTTGCTGAAGGCACTACCGTTTATTCCGGCGAACCCTTCAACGTTAAAGAAGGAAAAGGCTATGTGGTATTTGATTACGGCTCTTCTGATGGCGCAAACCTCAACGGCACCGGCGGAACTGTTGCTCACTACACCCGCAAAGACAAGGCTGCTTCCGGCGGACTTGCAGATCTGTTCCTCACCTCTATGGAAAGCGCAGATTATGCAACCTACAGCAAGGTAAGCGGCGAAGGCTACGGTATCTGGTCTCTTGCCGATTATATCGTAAAGGGCAAGGGCGATGCAGGTACTTTTGATGACGGCATGCACCGTATTGATAATATTACATACGCTCTCGCAGGCCCCGTCGGCTCTTCCGTTACCGTTTACCGCTTCTACGTTGGTACTGCAGACGCAGTTGAGGGTATCGGCACTGTTCGTCCCGAAGCACCCGAAGTTCCCGTTGTTCCCGGCGCACTTGAAGAAAAGTTCGATATCTTCGAAAACTGCAAGGACCTCTGGGTAAAAACTCCCGTCAATGATTCCAATATCACTATCGAAACTACCGATGGTGTTACAGTTGTAGGCGGCTCTGCTGCAGGCGACTATCCTTGGGCAGACGCAACTCTCCCCGTTCCCGTTCTCCTCGGTCAGGGCGCATATCTGGTATATGACCTTACCTTTGATGTAGGCTCCACCAGCCTCCGCGCAAACGAAATCGCTTTCCACCAGTTGTTTAAGGGCGCGTCTATTCAGGCAGGCTCCAACGACCTGCTTCCCGGCACCTACAAGGGCGCTGTTTCTTACGATGAACTGGCAGAGCTTCTGGGCACCAACGAAGAAGGCTTGGTTGAAATAAACAAGCTCACCGTATTCTCTGTTGCAGGCGCAGAAATCACCTTCAACGCTTTCGCTTTTGATCCTTCCTATGTTCCCGAAGAAACTCCCGATGTTTCCGAGCCCGAGACTTCCACTCCCGCAGACGATTCTTCCGAACCTGCAGACGATTCTTCCGAACCTGCTGACGAATCTTCCGCTCCCGCAACCTCTGAAGACGACTCTTCCGAGCCCACCAGCGATGAAAAGACCAACGTTCCCGCAACCGGCGTTATCATCGGTATCGTTGCCGGCGTAGTTGCAGTTGTTGCTGTTGTGGTAATAATTATAGTTGTTGCCAAAAAGAAGAAATAAAACCTGATAAATAGCATTAAACCCGTGGGAAACCACGGGTTTTTTGTTTGTGTTTATTATTCAAGGATTCCGTCTGCGCCGAAAAGGGAGAGCAATTCTTTTACCCGTTCTACGGTGACAAGGGCGTCGTTATCGGGAGAAGATTCATCGGGCAGGAGGTTTGAAAACATAAAGTTACCGAATGTATAATCATTGGGGTTGCCAAAGTAACCCATATAATACTTGGTTTTGTTGGGGTTTTCTTCTTTTCCGTCGGTTATCAGCAGGTCTTCTTTGTTATATGCCCTTAGCACGCCGCGGTATCTGGCATGAAATGCAGTTACGTTAAAATCTGCAAGTACCTTTGCGGTAAAGGGCTTTTCCCCGTATACCGTGTTATAAAAGCTTTCGCCGTCACCAAAATCTGTTTCGCACACAAGGACAAGTGAGTTATCTGATGTACTGCCGTCGTAGGAAATGAGCACCAGCGTTTCCTTTCCGCTTTCCTCAATGGCAAGCAGATACATAACATAAGGCTCGTGGGTGGAAAAAGACAAGGTTATCTCGGTGTTTTTAATATTTCTTTCGTCTTGGACAACATTTTCCGCATCAGGGAGACCGCCCACTATTATTTCACCGGAGGGCTCTTTGTCGGAAGGAATGTGTTTTCCCTCATAATTACTGTCTGTAAGGAAGCGGTATATGCTGTTTTCGGGGCAGCTCCAGCCTTTGCGGACACCGCCGTCATCGGCATCTATGTAATTATGGTCGTATGTTATATGCGAGGTTTCACCGGTGCCAACATCGGGCACGGACACGTCTGCAGGTGCGCCTGCCTGACAAGCGGAAAAGCAAAGGAAGATTGCCAAAAGCACAGAGATAACAACAAAACGTTTCATAAATAACAACTCCTTTCACACATAGCTCTTATCAAGATGATACCATGTACATTTGAACATGTCAATAAATATTTCGTCGAAAATGACATAAAAGCTGTCCGTGATAATACAGTCCGAAAGTATTAATAAAAACCCGTGGAAAACCACGGGTTTTTTGTTTTTTGTCGGGGTGCTTTTACAGACGACAGACGTGTGTTTAGTGCGAACATCTCGCGGCAGAGGCAAGCCTCTGCCCTACAATTATCGAAACGCCATTATATTTTCGAAATGCTGTGGCGTGTGTGTAGGGATGGGGTCTAAAAATGTTTTGGCACAAAACGTTTTTCCGCTCCCGTTTTGCAACAAAACGAAAAATCCGCAGTGAATGCGGATTTTTACCATCAGTTAACATTTGTTATTTCAGCCTTTTTCTTTTTTGCTTTTATATCCTTTATAAGCCACGGCAGGTAGGCAAGGAAAAACATAAGCGTAATTACCGCCGCCATGACCACAAGACGAAGCAGGAAGTTGGGCGGAAGTATATCCAATACCGACGGGGTGTCCTCGGGACGAGCCAAAAACAGATAGTTTGCACCGGGGCCTATAAGTCGGTTCGAGAAAAATGCAACCACCGCAAGGACAGCCAGTGCAATATATGATTTTATTGCAGATTTCACCGTGGGACGCATTTTGCGGACGAATATCATATAAAATATTGCGATATATCCCAGCGTGTGCTCTGCCCAGAACTGGTAGTAACGGAACCGCGTAGGACCCGTATATGTAATAACAGTGGGGGTGAGCAGTGCAAACACCGTGCCCGAAAGCAGCCAGAAATAAGAAATATCAAAAAGGGTCTGAGAATCGGATATTATCATAAAGCTGCAGAACACCACAGCCCAGCCGCAAACGGTTATGGGCAAATGGTCTACAGGGTTAGGCTCCAACGCGGGTATACCTACCAAACGCCAATAATACGCCATTTCCGATATTATCAGCCCAAACGCCAGAGTAAAGCGGAAAGCCCGCTCGTATTTACTGTTGCATATTTTATCCCCAAACCGCCATATTAAAAGGATAACGCCGATCATCAGCAGTATGGGCGCAAAATGAGCGAAGGTAAAATTGGTAAATTCCTCTGTCTCGCCCTTGCCGAAAAAGTATATTAAAAATTCTTTCATTTGTTTTATCCCACCCTTTATATACAGTATAGCATACATATAGGGCGAAACACAACAGTTTCCGGCAAAAAATTCTCTTTTATTTGTTTTTGCGTATGTAGGGGAGGGAAAAATGTTTTGGCACAAAATATTTTTCCCTCCCCTACAATTTCGAAATGCCATTACATTTCAATTAATTTGTTTTTGGTCACAGACCAAAAACTCCCATCATTTCTCATTCCGCATTTCTCATTTCTCTTTCTCGGGGTCCCCCGTGGAACCGCAGGTTTTTTGGGTGGGTTCCTCATTTTCTCGCCTTGCGTGCCGCTTTTTTCACCGCATCTGCTCTTGTCTGCTTTTTGCCCAGAGCCAAATATCCGCCCAACAGAGAGGATACCGCCAGCACCATGGGAGGCAGAATGCGGCTGAGGATACCGCCGCTTTCGGATATAAACATAGATATTACCGCCATTATGAGAAGGGAGGTTATTGCCGAAACCACCGCGCTTATAAAGGCGCCGCTTAATTTTACGGATAATATTCCGCCCACCATTCCGCCCAGAAAAACCGCAATGCAGGCGGAAACGAGAACGTATGAGTTTGGGTCGTCCGTACCCAGAAAAACCGCCGCGAAAGCAAGAGCGCCCACAACAAAGGCGGCAGTGGCGGCGAGCCCGCCCAAAAGTCCGAAAACTATTGGGGAAATGTTTGTTTTTTTGTCGTTTTTCATTTTAATGCACATCTCCTTTTTGTAAACAGATATGCGTTAAAACTCACTTTTATTCCGTCAAACCCTTAAGAATGCGGTTGTATTCCTGCTCCAGAGGCTCAAAGTCCATTGCGGATATATACCGTTTTTCCAATTCTCTGTGGCACAGTGCCGCCGCCGCCAGATTTTTCTCTGCCAACGTGTACGCATTTTTCGCCAGCTCTCTTGCTTCTTTCAGCGCGCTTTTCACCTCTGCGTATTGGTTGGGCAGGAAAAACCGCGCCATGTTTATCTCGGTTCCTTTTTCTTGGGGCAGGAGGGTGATATACACTCTTTTTTCGGTAAAATATATTCCGTTTATACGGCGGGAATCGGTGGCATCGGGGGAAATATACATATCCGTTTTCTCTGTTGCTCCCAGTTCATACAAAGCGTTTAACAGCAAGTGCTCGGTTCCCCGTCCGCCCCGCAGCGTGAAAACTTCCTCGGCTTGGGGGAAAGAATCCAGTATCCGCGTTCCTCTGCCCGTAAAGGCGGCGGATATTCGGGTGTGGACGGTTCCTTTTTTTTGTGTGGCAATATGCTTTTTGAAAAACCGTTCCCCAAAGGAAAACAGCTTGGTTTTATCCAGCGATGCACTTACAATATCACTGCAGACACGGTTTGCCGTCACACCGCAGGAGATAAAGGAATAGGCCCGCGAATAGTATTCCTTTTTCTTACGGGAATATAAAATTACTCCCTCTTTATCAAGCTTTTTTTCGTCCATATACCTGCCTGCGTCCACCGGAAGCTCTCTCGCGATAGGGGTGTCCGCATCCAGAAGGTGGGGGGATGTGCCGTCTGCAATACCCGCGTTTTTCTCGGGCAGAATAATTCCGTCAAGAGAATCCGGGTCGGAAGAGCATCTCACGCGGTGGACGGTAAATCCCATTTTTTCGCATTCTTCTCCGATTCTTTTCATCAAGGTGGATTTACCGCTTCCCGCCGTTCCTTTTATTATATACAGCCTCGAAAGAGAGGAAAAATATTCCCTCGGAAACCCCATAAACCCCTTTTCGGTGTTAACACCCGCAAAAAATTCTGCCATTAAAAACCCTCCGAACATGTTGACTTTATTTAATAACCAATATATACTGTTAGTAATTATATGTTTGTGAAAGGTAGTTTGCCAAAAATGAAAGCACTTATTCTTGCAGGCGGAAAAGGAAAGCGTCTGGGCAGCGAAATCACCCAAATACCCAAGGTAATGCGCAAAGCAAAGGGGGTTCCTCTCCTCGGCTACGTTCTGGATTATACGGATATAGTTAAAAAAGAAGATAAAGTAATACTCGTTGGCTACCAAAAGCAGGTGGTTATGGATGCGTATCCCGAATACACCTATGCTTTTCAGGAGGAACAGAAGGGCACGGGCCACGCGGTCATGTGCGCGGCAGATTGTTTTAAGGGATATGACGGACCCGTTCTCGTCATCAACGGCGATATGCCTCTGCTCCGCAGGGAAAGCGTCCGCGCGCTGGCGCAGTATCATAAGGAAACGGGTGCGGACTGTACCATTCTCACCTTTGTGGCAAAGGGGGATATACCTCCCTTCGGTCATATCATACGCACCGCTTCGGGGGACGTAGCAGGCATTGTGGAGCATAAGGACGCTACTGATGAGCAAAAAAAGATTCCCGAGCTCAACGGCGGAATTTATATGTTTGATTCGGTTAAGCTCTTTGAGTCTCTTGCCCGTATCACACCCAGCCCCGTCACAGGTGAATATTATCTTACCGATGTGCCCAAGCTGATGATAGCTTCCGGCGGCAAGGTGCAGGCGTATATCCTCCCCGATGAGACGGAACTTGCGGGAGTGAATACGGAAGAAGATCTGGCAGAAGTAGAGCGTATCCTTGGGGGAACTGTCTAAACTTCGCAGATCGAAACGCAAAGGGTGTATAAAAGTTTCGCTGCAGCAAATTCCCACAATGTAGGGAAGGGGCTTGCCCGGGGTCCCCAAAAAATGCGCGCTTTTTTCGGGGTGCCCGTTTCCCCTTCCGCTTTAATCACAATATAAGGTAAACTTCCGTAGAAAAATCTACGGAAGTTTTTGTTTTTCCCGTTTCTAAAGGCTTTTGCTCGGGGGGCAGTAGATTTCTACAGCTCCCCACTC